>JASHPD010000108.1 GCA_030038315.1 Acidobacteriaceae bacterium | reverse complement strand
CACAGGCACAAGCCCATTCCCGAAGACAATACCCAAAGCCTTCCCAACGCATTCATCGCGAACCTCTTGCTACGGCTCTGCTCTCGCCGGAATTGTGTTTTTCCGCATGGATACATGCGGCGATCTTTTGGAAATCGGCACCATCTTACGCTCGGCAGCTCTGTTTTTGGAAGCAATAGGACTCCGGCGAGCCGCGGAGGGCTCGATGACCGGAATTTTGGCGCTGTTTCTCAGGATTTGTTGTGTGGAGCAGCTCAGCTTTCGATGGAAGCGTTGGATTCGGCCAGCATCCGCGCGGCGCCCTCGCGCACGGCCCATCCGACGAGCAGCACACTGGGCGCGGGCAGTGGAGCCTCGCTGCCGAGCGCGGCAAGCGTGGTGCATCGCACCTGCTGGTCTTCTCTGCCGGCGCGCGAGACCAGCACACAGGGTAGATCAACGGGCAAGCCTTCGGCCAGCCACTCTTCGGCGAGCAGTTTTAGGTCGCGGCCCGGCATATAGACCACGCGCGTGGCATCTTCTTTGGCGGGCAGCGGCGCATCGTTGTGCGACTGCGCATGATGTCCCGTGGAAAAGATCACGTTGGAGGCCGCGTGCCGGTCCGTAAGCGAAAACGGCACGGCGGCCGCGGCGGCAAAGGCGGCGGTAATGCCGGGGACGACCTCGAAAACAACACCTGCCTCGCGCAGTGCGGCCATCTCTTCCGCGGCGCGGCCAAAGATCAGCGGATCGCCGCTCTTGAGCCGCGCGACGGTGCGGCCGGCGCGGGCGTGCTCGATCATCAACGCGTGGATCTCTTCCTGCGTGATGCTCTTTGTGCCGCAGCGCTTGCCGACGTTGGCGATTTCGGCCTGTGGAGCGAGATCGAGAATTGCCCGCGGGACAAGATCATCGTGCAGGATCACGTTTGCCGACTGGATTACGCGCAGCGCGCGCAGCGTGAGCAGATCGGGATCGCCGGGGCCGGCGCCGACGAGGAAGACTTTGCCTTCGGAGCCTGATGCAGGCTTGAGCGGGGCCCGCGCCAGCAGCCGCGTGGGGCAGCTTGCGGACTCGCACAACTGTCGCTGAGCGAGCGTGTGCAGAAGCGCTTTGCGTTCCTCGCCAGCAGGATGGAGATTCAGCACCTCACGGCGCAGCTCGCCTAACTGCGCAAGCCAAGAGCCTAAATCCTGCGGCAGTTGCGCATCGATCTCGCGCCTGAGCCGCTGCGCCACGGCAGGGCTTTCGCCGCCGGTTGAAATTGCAATCTGCAGCGGGCCGCGGCTCGCCACGGAGCCAAAGAAAAAATCACAGTGGGGAATGTCATCCACGCTGTTGCACAGCACGCCGCGCTCAACGGCGGCCTGATAAACCGCTGCGTTCACCTCCGGCGTGTCGGTTGCCGCAATGGCGATGAAGACGCCGTCGAGATCGGCAGGCGCAAATTCGCGCTGCAACCATTCGAGCTTGCCTTCGGCGGCGAACGCGCGAATTTCTTCCCGCGCTTCAGGAGCAACCACGCGCAGGCGCACGCCCGTTTTAAGCAGGCTGCCGATCTTATCCAACGCGACAGCGCCTGCACCGATTAACAAACCGGAGCGGCCTTCGAGTTCGAGAAAGATCGGCAGAAGACTCATTGCATTTTCCGTTGTTTCAGTGATCCCATCCTTCGAGCAAAAAACGCTCGAAGGATGGGGCACCCAGTTCCAAGGAGGTACCAGATGCGTTGCTAATCCGCCACGCCGTGCGGCACGCGGCCTGCGGGCTTGTCGCGCTCGACGGCGGCAAGGACTTCGCCGGCCAGATACGCGCGTAATTCGTCATTTGTGTACCGCCCGAACCACTGGCGGAGATTTTCCTCCGGCTTGCGGTCGCCGAGATATTGGCGCAGCAGGCGCTCGATCGCTTCCGGCACGTCCGTGGCGAGGCAGCGGTAGCCAACAGGCCGCGCAAAGCCTGCGTGCCGGCCTACGGCTCCGCCCAGGCTGAAGTAGTACGCATCGGTCAGCTTGCCCTCGTGCTTGATCTTTTTGCCTTCCATCCCGATGTCGGCAATCCAGTGCTGGCCGCAGCTATTGGGGCAGCCGGTGACGTGCAGGCGAAGCTGCTGGTCGAATTGCGGCAGGCGCTCTTCCATCTCCTCGACAAGCCAGCGCGCAAAGCCCTTGGTCTCCGTAATCGCCAGCTTGCAGAACTCCGTGCCCGTGCAGGCAATAGCGCCGCGCCAGAAGACCGATCCGTCCACGTGAAGGCCGATCTGGTTCAGCTCCTTTGCAAGCTCGTTGGCCTTCGCGCCGGGAATGTCGAGAAAGAGCAGGTTCTGCGAGATGGTTGTGCGCAGGCGGCCTTTGCCGAAGCGCTCGGCCAGATCCGCCGCCGCCTCAAGCTGCTCTCCCGTCAAACGGCCACGCAACACCGAAGTGCCCACGTAGCTCAAGCCCGCTTCACGCTGCGGATGAATGCCGGCATGATCGCGGAAGACATCGCCCGGCACAGTCTCTTCGCCGGCGCGTTCGAGCGTAAAGCTCAGCCGCCGCTGCAACTCCTCGCGGAAGCCTTCAGCGGTCCAGCTTTCCTTCATAAAGAGGTACTTCAACCGCGCGCGGTCGCGGCTCTCGCGCAGGCCCTGCTGGTCGCGGAAAATTTCCGCCACGCCTTTGGCGGCCTCAACAGCCTGTTCCGGCCTGAGCCACACGTCGAGCTTCTCGGCCAGATGCGGCTCATTCGACAATCCGCCGCCCACGCGCAGGTGATAACCAATCTCGCCGTTCTTCTTCGCCGCCGTCAGCGCAACGTCGTTGATCTCCGGATAATTGCACCACGACGGGCAGCCCGAGGCGGAAATCTTGAATTTGCGCGGCAGGTTGTAGAACTCCGGATTGGCCGTCAGCAGATGCGCGATCCCGGTCGCAATCGGCGAAGCGTCGATCAGCTCATCGTGCGCCACACCGGCCAGCGGGCAGCCGGTCACGTTACGCACCACGTCGCCGCAGGCGCCCTTGGGCGAGAGACCGATCGCATTGAGCGCGTCCACCACCTCGGGCAGCGTTTCGATGGTGAGCCAGTGCATCTGGATATTCTGGCGCGTCGTGACGTCGGCCACATTACGCGCGTACTTTCGCGCGATGCCCCCGATGGTGCGCGCCTGGCGCGCGGTCAGGATTCCGTTGGGAATTCCGATGCGCATCATGAAATACTCGCTGGCCAGTCCTTCGCCGCCCTTGCCGCCGATTGCGCCCACGCCATCGCCTTGCGTGTAAATGCCCCACCACTTGAAATAGAGGGAAGTCCACTCCGGCAACACGCTCAAACGGCCCTCGCGCGCAAACCGGCGCACCTCATCAAAGGCTTCCCACGGATTCTTCGCGAGCTTCAATCGCTCTGTGCGCTGCGCCTTGGTTTCTTTTTCCGGCACTGTCTGAGTCATAGCTTCCTCAACCACCTGCAATAATTTTGAGCGGCAAAAATACAAAGCCCGCAGCAGCCTGATGCTGTACCGCGGGCGAACAAGAAACCTGAATAATCACTTTCGGATTCAATAAGCTACCCGCGCCGCAGGATGCGACGTACAACACCGGCAACAGGAGAATCCGACCATGATTTTATGATAGGCAGCAGAAAGGCAATTTGCAAGCAGAATGGCGGAAGGTATATTGCTTCCATGCGCCTACCACCTCTTTGCCCTGCGCTTGCCGTGGGCTTTCTCTGCGCCGGCCTTTCCGCCTCTGTTCCTGCGCAGTCTGCAAAGCCGCCCATCACACTCGATGAGTTCATGAACACCACCGCGATTGACTCGATGCGGCTGGCGCCGGACGGTTCTGCCGCGGTGATTGCCACGGAAGCGCCCGACTGGCAGCACAACGTCTTCCGCCACGATCTGTGGCTGTGGACCGCCGCGAATAGTCTCGGACCTGCGGGGCTCAAGCCGCTCACGCATTCGGGCAGCGAAGAAAATCCGCAATGGAGCCCAGACGGCAGATGGATTGCCTTTGCCAGCGACCGCGCACTGCCCGGCGAGGCCGCAGGCGCGGACGGTGAGCCCGCAAGCGATGGCGACAAGGCCAGCCGCGTGTGGATCATTCCCGTCGCGGGCGGCGAGGCGCTGCCCCTCTACACGGAAAAGCTCGACGCGCACGCCTTTGCGTGGTCCGCCGACAGCTCGGCAATCTACTACTCCGTTACCCAGCCGCTTACGCAGGCGCAGCAGGACGAGCAGAAGCGGGAATGGAAGGATGTCATCCGCTGGCGCGAGCAATATCGCGGCGACCTGCTCTTGCGCCAGCCTGTCGCGCCGGCCATTGCGCGCGACCTGGCCAACCCTGCGCCGAATCCGCCGAAGGACGACAAGAAGAGCGAAGTTCCCGTGGACGCGGCGACGGTTGCTACGAGCAATCTTGAGATCAGTGAGATTGCTCCCGCGCCGGATGGCGGCAGCATCGCCTTCACGACCGCGCCGCCGCATCACCGCGTGGAAAATCCCGCCGACTATGAGATTTATCTTGTCCCGTCGCACGGCGGAAGCGCGCGGCAGATTACGCACAACCAGGCGCTTGAATCGCATCTGACGTGGTCGGCAGACAGCCGGACGATTGATTTCGAGGTTCCGGCCGGCGCAGGGTGTCTCGAAGGCCCGTATCAGGACGTGCAGGGCCGGCTTTACCGGCTCGATCCGGCAAGCGGAAAGATCGAGCGGCTCGGCGCGGAGTTTTCCGGCTCCTTCAGCGCCTTTGCGCTGCTGCCGGATGGAACGGAGCTTGCGCTCGGCCAGACCGGCACGGAGCAGCAGGTGTATCGCATCGACGGCGCGCACGCGACGAAGCTCGACGGCCTTGCCGGAACCTACGGCGACATCATCTCCGCGCGCAGGACAGGCGCGGTTCTGCTGACGCACTCGACGATTGACGATCCCACGCAAGTTTATCTCGCGTCTGACCCTCTGCATCCGGATAAGCTCACCGCGCTCACTGCTTTCAATCCCATCTTTGCTCAGCGCGCACAGCCGGAATGGCAGACCTATACATGGAAGTCCGACGATGGGCAGACGATCGAAGGCGTGCTGATTTTTCCACCCGGCAAAAAGGGGGCAAAACACCTGCGGATGCTGACGCTCATCCACGGCGGGCCCGAGGATGCCGACGGCAACCGCTTCGGGGCCGACTGGTACGACTGGGCCGGCCTGGCCGCGGCCAACGGCTGGCTGGTCTTCCGGCCGAACTACCGCGGCTCGACCGGCTACGGCGACAAGTTTACGCTGGAGATTAAGCCGCATCTGGTCTCGAAGCCCGGCCGCGACATTCTTGCCGGCGTCGATGCGCTGGTCCGCGACGGCTACGCCGATCCCGGTCATCTCGCCATCGGCGGTTACAGCTACGGCGGCTACATGACCAACTGGCTCATCACGCAGACCACGCGCTTTGAAGCCGCCGTGACCGGCGCGGGCGCGGTGGAGCACGCAGCCAACTGGGGCAACGACGACCTTACCTTCGACGACGCGTGGTTTCTCGGCGGACGGCCGTGGGAAGATCCGCAGCTTTACCAGGACGAGGCCGCGCTTTTCCGCTTCGACAAGGTCAAAACGCCGACGCATCTCGTCCAGGGCGGCGCTGACGTGCGTGTAAGCTACCTGGAGGGCGTGACGATGGAGCGCGCGCTTCAATCGCTGGGGATTCCGCATGAATTCCTCGTCTTCCCCGGCGAAGGCCACCCGCTCGACAAGAACCCCTGGCACGGTTATATCAAGGTGCGGGAGGAACTGAAGTGGCTGGAAAAGTATGATAAGAAGTAACGGCTTGCACCGGGCGCGGCGGCTGCTTTTTTGAGAGCCGCCGCGCGCCCCGGAAGCATCCGATAAAAAGCATCATGCCGCCTGTGCCAGTCCCAACCGCCGAGCTCGCCGAGACCGCCAGCGAGCGCTCGTTTCAGCAGACGCTCCAAAGCGCCCGCTCGACGATCGCCTGGAGCGAAATTCTCAAGATCGCCCTCGACAGCTTCCGCGCCAGCAAGCTGCGCTTTGCGCTCACCGCGCTGGGCATGGTCATCGGCACGGCCTCGGTGATCCTGGTCGTCACCATCGGCCTCACGGGCCGCGAGTTCATCCTGAACGAGATCCAGAAGATCGGCACCAACGAAATCGAGCTTGAATACGCCGGCGGCGGATCGTCCGGCGTCGAGAGCAACATTTATAATGACTACCTCACGCGCGACGACGAAAAGCGCGTCGATGCGGAGTTGCCCGGTGTCCTCTACTCCTCGCCGATCCTCGAAATGCACGAGCGCATCAGCTTCGGCAGCGGCGTAGTCAAGGATACGCTTGTCCTCGGCGTCAGTCCCGATTACCAGCACATCCGCAACCTGCTCGTTCCTTATGGGCGCTTTCTGGACGATACGGACGACACGCAACACTTCCGCTGCGCCGTTGTCACGGAAACCTTCGCCCGCCTGCGCTACGGCAGCGATGATGCCGCCGTGGGCCGCGAGTTTTCCATCAGCGGCCTTCCCTTCACCATCATCGGCGTTTTCAAGGAAAGCGTCACCGACTTCGGCCAATCCGAAATCGCCGACCAGACCATCCTGATTCCCTACTCCGTGGCGCGCTACTTCACCGGCACGGACAACGTGAAGCAGATTTACTTCACCATGCGCTCCATGGATGAAGTGCCGGATGCAACCAAGGAGATTCAGCGCATTGTAAGCTCGCACCACCGGCCCAACTCTGTTTACAAAACGCAGGACCTGCGCGCGGTTCTTTCGATGGCCAACACGATCTCGCTGGCCCTTACCGCCGTGCTGGTGCTTGTGGCCGCCGTTACGCTGGCCGTGGGCGGCGTGGGCATTATGAACATTATGCTGGCCACGGTGCGCTCGCGCATCCGCGAGATCGGCATCCGCAAGGCGCTCGGCGCCACCAGCCGGGAGATTCGATTGCAGTTCCTCACCGAGGCCACGCTCATCTCGCTCGCCGGCGGCATTGCAGGCACCCTCGCCGGCCTTTCACTGCCGCTCTCCGTGCGCTTTTTTACGGATTTCCAGTTGCCCATTTCGCCCTGGTCGGTGGTCATCGCGCTGGCCGCGGCCACGCTGGTCGGCATCGTTTTTGGAACCATGCCCGCAACGCGCGCCGCACAACTCGACCCTGTGGAATCGCTCAAATATGAGTAGCCCAAAGCCGGAAAACGGCCTCGAAGACGAAAAAAAAGACACGGGGCCGAATCTCGTCCTGATCTATGGCCTCATCGCACTGGCTTTTCTGGTCGCCGCCGCCGCCGCCGCCATGATCGTCTTGCCGTTTTACATGCGCCGATAACGGGCCGCAGGCAGCTATAGCGGTTCTCCAGTTGCTGTAGGGCGAAGCCACAACCGCTAAGTGGCTTTTTCCTCAAGAAAAAGCCACCTTGCACAACGCTCAAAACGCCACATACACGCTCGAGAACCGCTCTAACAAGGGAAGATCTGCGAGAAGTTTTGAAGTTTGCTTCGGTCCGCAGAGACTCCGCGACAACCAACTCAACCGGAGCCCCCGTAAACGTAAAGCCGATTGGCCGCCGTCAGGCGGCCGTTTGCCATACGCGCAGTCTATGGTGGAGGCGGCGGGAGTCGAACTTTGCCACAGGGCTTAGTTTCTGCAACTTGCAGATTCTACGACGGGAAGAACGTGCCGAAAGGTCGATAATGCCGGAGCAATCGTACACGTATCGTACACGGATGAACGGGCGGGAAACCCGCCGCCTTCCGCAATGCAAGTAGTCCTGCGCGAATCGCTGATGTGTGCTCGGGTCAAGTCTTCCGCTAAAGCCATGACTCCGACAGTAGAGCCCTAGTGCATCTCGTATCCTTCTTTCATGAGTAGTATTCCTCGCATCCCAAACCTCTCGCCGGAAGCGCAGCAAGTGGAAGAGCGCGCGATCCTGCGAGTACGGCAAGGACTGGATGCCCTTGTCAGGGAATATAGACAACGGTTTGGAGTCTTGGTCAGTACGGATCTGGCGAGAGAGCTATTCGAGGACTATGCAGTCTCTATCGAGACCAGGTTGCTCTTCGCATCCGCTGTTCAGAGATCGGCTGCCAGAATTGCGGACAGAACCTTTGTGCAGATTCTTTCTGAACGTGGATCGGGTATGGCTCTATTCACGGCTGGCGGAACAGGCGCAGGCAAGACGACTTCTATCCGTTCCACTGGGCAAACGGCTGGGTTGCTCACCAACGCCCGGATCATCTGTGACGGCAATTTTAATAGCCTCGGATCTGCGAAGGAGAAGGTGGAACTCGCAATTGCATCAGGTTCAACAGCCGTCGTCATCTTCGTTCACCGCCATCCCGTTGAATCCTACTTGGAAGGGGTTCTGCCAAGGGCTCTGGAAGAAGGTCGTACGGTATCGATCAGCGCTCACCTACGAATGCACCGGGATTCGCTGAAAACCTTCCTCCGGGTGCAAAGAGCTTTCGCGGAGAATCCAAAAGCGGCATTTACGGTTCTCAACAACACTGGCCATGCGGCTGAGGCATTTCCGGCTGATATTAGCTATTTGAAGGGTGTAAAATACGATCAGAAAGAAATTTTCAATGCCATCAAGGAGGGTTTGGACTATGCCTATCGCCAAGGAAAAATCTCCCAAGACCTCTATGAGGCGTCATGCGGCGACTCGTAAAGCAGCGCAGGTGAACGCGAAAAGGGTTCCTGCCCGCTCTGCGGCCCAGCTCGCAGAAGAGTCATGCGCAGAGATGATTCAGAACCTAAAGAGGAACGTCGCGGGACGGAGTGCACGTTCGGTTCTCTGACCTCTCGAAGCTCATACACACCGGAAAAAGCGCCGCATCCGCGGCGCTTTTCTTTTACAACGGAGAATCGGGAACGCCATACCAATTAATGCGAATCTGATCCCCGTCAATGCCTCTATGCTCAATACTGAATCAATCAGAGGCCAAGAAGTATTGCGGAGGCTTGTCATAGATTTCAGCAAGTTGGATCAGTTCAAACACTTCGATACTGCGTTCACCCGTCTCACATTTCGAGAGGAACGAATGCGCTCTGCCCATGCGCACAGACACCTCCCGCGATGTCAGCCCTGCCTCCTCACGGGCCGAGATCAGTTTTTGGAGAAATTTATCGTAGAGACCCTGGTGCGTCCTCCCTTTGCGGGATATGCGCGTTTCAGGTTTCTGCTGTTTCTTCACCTTTCAAGTGTGGGAAATGCTTGACGAATCCCCTAATAAGGGACAGGCTGGACTGCATCGAATCCTTTCAGGAGATCGAGTGTGACGAGAGATTTAATGGAATGCCCCGAAGTCGCCGGAAAGACAATCAAGTCGCTGAAAATATATGAAGACGACACGGACGGCTGTGAAACCCTCATCGAGTTCACGGATGGCACGTCTTTCTCCAGTTCCGTTTCCTATCAGCCAGCCGTAAAAGGAACCCTGTTTGAGGGTGGTGCCGGAACGCCGAAAATCCTTCGCAATTACGAGCTATAAACTCGCTTCGCGCTGGCCTCGTCATGCCTTGCAGGCATGACGAATGCTCAAAATGTCATTGGACGATTCCGCCAACGAATCTTAGCGTTGCGCCTAGCTGACGCCCACGTCAGCGGAGGTGCAAAGATGCTCAGAATCCGCCGTGCATACCGGTTGGGAAAGCCCCTCAATCGGTCGTCCAATTCCACCGCGATCCGGTGGGCAAAACGTTTCGCAAAACGCAAACTTCGCCGTGCCGCGCGCGTTATGGGGCCGACGCTGACTGCGCTCGCATTCGCCGGCGCGTCCAATCTCGCGCACGCCCAGGGGACGATCAGCTTCAGCGGCGCGCAAACCTTCATGCAGACGGTGCAGACGTTCGCCATGTACGCCGGAGCCGTCATCTGCCTGGTCGGCCTCATTTTTGCCGGTGTCAGCTTTATGAGCGGCAACATTCAGCGCGGCGTGATCGGGTTGTTTGGAGCCATCTTCGGCGCGGGCGTGCTCGGATGGGGAGCGGGCTGGATTTCCTCTCTTACCGGGCAGAGCGTGGGCTAACCATGCAGGCAGCCAAGCGAGGAGAGTCCCTTCCGATCAACCAGGCGCTCAACAAGGCGCGCGAAAAGCTCGGACTCAATCTTCCTACCTGGTTAGCAATCGTGATGGTCTGCGTCATGGCTTTCCTCGCTGGTTTCCGTTTACTCGCTGTCGTGTCCTTCCCCCTACTCGCAACCGGCTGCTGGATCGTCGTCCGCAAGCAACCGAAGATGTTTCAACTTTGGGCGTTGAGCCTAAGCCAGAGATCGTATTATGACCCGCGCAAACACTGAACAACTCAAACATACACCGTGGTTCGCCAAGGCCGGAGCCGCCTGTTCGATTGTGCCAATCTCACGCTTCATTGGCCCGAATGTCTTTGCCCTCAAGGGCGGCGGCTACGGTTGCCTCTTCTTTTTGACA
>JASHPD010000107.1 GCA_030038315.1 Acidobacteriaceae bacterium | reverse complement strand
AGTTTTAGAAGTAGAACTTGCCGGCTAGCTGGATGGCGCGGCCCGGCGACGGGTCTCCGTTCGGGTCCGCGGTCTGCATCACGCTCGTGACTTGGCCGAACCCAGTACTGCTGAAATTGCCGTTTGGGCCGGCGAAGTTAGCGTGATTGAACACGTTGAAGGCTTCCAGCCGCAGTTGCACATACCGCGCTTCATTCGGAGACAGGTGCACATCCTTCGACAGTTGGAGATTGGTGTAGTTGTATCCCGGCCCGTGGAAGAAGTTGCGCTTGGTGTTGCCGAAGGTTCCGACTGGCTCATCCGAGAACGAGCTGGTGTTGAAATACTGATGGTCTACGCTGCTGCGGATGTTGTCCTTCTGAATGGCCGCACCGGACCAGTCAGGAACATCCGCGCAACCGAAGTAGCTGAAAGCGGAGCACCAGAGGGAGTGATTTGTGCCCAGATATACTCCCACCGGGAAGCCTGTCTGCAGCGCGGTGACGCCGGCAATGCCCCATCCGGAAAGCGTCTCGCGCACGAAGGCGTTCTTTCTGAGGAAGCCTGTGGCGGGGACGGTGTACACGTAGGAGGCTGCCAAGCGATGCCGTGCGTCAAAGTCCGAGTCGCCGTAGTTCAGCCAGGTAAAGCCGGGCGTGTAATTGAGCACACGGCCAGCCGCGCCCGTTGAGCTCTCATAACCCGATCCGTCGTCGAGCGCATGGGAGTAGGTATAGGCCAGCGTGAAGGCAAGCCCGTGCGAGGGAGCCTTGGTAAGAAGAGCCTGCAGCGAGTTGTAATTCGAATTGCCTTCCGTGTCCTGGTCTCCAACGCTCAGATAGTAAGGATAACCATCGAGGGCGGCCGTATCCGCCATGTATTGCGGGTAGTAGAGAGGATATTCCGAGTTGCAGGCGCCGCTGGCATATCCCGCCAGGCAGGCCGCATGGCCCGCTGACGTGATCGGATCGCCCTCATGCCAGGAGGAAAGCCGGTGGCTGACCGAGCCGACATAGCCGAGCTGCGCCACCATGTTGGCCCCGATGGCGCGCTGGATATTCAGGTTGTAGTTGAAGGTGTACGGAACGTTGTAGCTCTTGTCGAAAACCGCCAACTCCTCAAAGAGGTAGTTGCTCCAGTTGATCGTCGACGACGGCGTAATCGGAGCAAGCGGAAACGGGTTGCTTGTGGAGGCAGCGGCGTTCCCCGTCACATCCGCGAACGGATTGGCGAAAGCCGGGCTTCCGCCGGCCACCGTGGCGCCCTCATTCACCTGGACGAACGGCGGATCTTCCAGGTTCTGCAGCGATTGCTCTTCCTGGTCGCGGTTATAGTACATGCCGAATCCAGCGCGCAGGGAAAATTGATGCGAACCCTCCGCACCAATCAGCGCCGACGGACCGTGCGAAGGCGACCAGGCAAACCCGATCCTGGGTGCGAAGTGGCCATAACGGGTCGGAACCCCGCCAGCCTGGTTGCAACCCGGATCGCCGGGCCAGCTCAGTCCCGGAGACGCCCCCGGAAAGACCGTGGACACCGTGCTGCTGTTCGCCCAGCAGACAACGCCCAGCCCGCCCCACTGGTGATTCTGGTTGGGAACTTCAACGTCCCAGACAATTCCGTAGTTAAAGGTCAGGTCCGGACTCACCTTCCAGTTGTCCTGGGCGTAAGCGTAATCCTCGGAGGACACGGCATTGATGAAGCCGTTGTTGGTCTGGTAGTAGCTGTCCGGAACGCCCAGCGCGAAGTCGATCAGCGGGTCGCCCGAGCTGTACTCGCCGCCGCCGCCGAAGCTGAAGTAGCCGTTGTTGTAAACGTCGAAGGGATTGCGCACCCGGAAGATCTCCCACGACGCGCCGAGCTTCAGGTTGTGGTTGCCCCTCACCCAGCTAACGTTGTCGGCGTAGAGCAGGTTGGTGTCGAGGCGCGGCTGCGGTCCCTCGAAGCTGAAGCCCAGGCTGAAGTAGTCGCCAATGGCAATATACGGAACGCCCGACTGCGGGTCTTGCGGGCTGATGTTAAACCCGAAGGAGCTCGGAGCAACGACCTGCGCAGGCTCCACCGCTCCGAAGGGATTGCGGAAGTAGGACGCCCGAAGCTCGTTCAGCAGCGTGGGGCTGAAGGTATGCGTCCACGAAGCGGAAAAGAGCTTGAAGTGGTCCCCGGCTGTCGATCCAAAGCCGGGAAAGCTGCCGCCGCCGAAGGTCAGCGTGCTTGTGGACGGCGAGGACATGAAGATGCTCGATGCCCAGATGCTGTCGTTGGCAGTCGGCGTATAGTCGGCGCGGATGATCCCCTGGTCCTGCGCGGAGGTGTCGGCCGCGTTGAAATTGTATTGGTACTGCTGGCCGTTCGCGTCAAGCCCGCCAAAATTCGCCGCCGGGATGAACTTATTCGTTAGCGTAGTGGCGACGGAGTTCCATGTTGAAGTAGGAATGTTGACGGTCGCCGGAACGCTGGCCGTGCCGTTATTAAACGCTACGTTCCACGGTGTGCCGGCGGGATGGCCGTTGACAGAGAATGGGGTGGGATTGGGCGAAAGGCAGTTGGAGTAAGGGGCGCAATCCGCGTTATCGTTATTCGAAAAGCCCGTGTAATAGTTGTAATTGGTCGACTCGTCGCCGGCGAACTGGTCCGCGTCCAGGGTCTGCTGAACGGTGGTAGCGCCGGTCCGGTTGCGCAGTCCCTGGTAGGCCACGAAGAAGAACAGCTTGTTCCTGAGAACGGGTCCGCCCAGCGTGCCGCCGTAAAGGTTCTGGTGGAACTGCGGCCGGGTCGCGGAGAAATAGTTGCCGTTGTTCAGGAAGGTGTCGCGGTAGAACTCGAAGCCGCTTCCGTGAAAAGAGTTGGTGCCGTGCTTGATGACCTGGTTGATGACCGAGCCGGAGTTGCGGGCGAACTCCGGATTCATGGTGCTGGTCACGATGTTCTCTTCTTCGAGCGCATCCGGATTCACCGCAATGCCTTCAGCCTCCAGCGCCGGATCGTTGATATCGATGCCGTCCAGCAGGTAGGAGTTCTGCGGCGTCTGGTTGCCGTTGCTCGAAAACGTCCCGAAACGGTCAGAAGATTCCACGACGCCGGGCTGGAGCTTCTGCAGGCCGGAGGCATCGCGGCCTTCGAGCGGAATCTGCTCAATCTGCTGCGAGGTGACGATCTGTTCCAACTGGGTGTTGGAGGTCTCTACCTGCACCGCCGTCGCCGAAACCTCGACCGTCTGTGTCGCGCTGCCGCCAACGCTTAGCTTTCCGCTCACTTCGCGGTTATCGTTCACGTTCAGCGTCAGGCCGGTCTGCACATAATTCTTGAACCCGACCGCCGTGACCGTAACCGTGTAAGGTCCGCCCACCTGAAGCTGCGTGAAGACGTAATAGCCGGATTTGTCCGTCGTGCGGACCGTGGAAATACCCGTGCTGGTGTTCAGCACCGTAACCGTCGCGCCGGGAATCACCGCTCCGGTCGTGTCCGTAATCGTGCCGTGAAGTGCCGCGTAGCTTTGCGCCGCGGCTCCTGGGGAGAAAAACAGCACCGGCAACAGAACCGACAGGAATGCCAGCCATTGCACTGGCCGGAGTGAAAATCGGGAAGAACTCCAAAACAGCATCTTTGAAGACATCGAACCTTCTCCTGATAGCTTGGTTAGGTTTGCCTTGCTCAGATAGAGAACCTGGCTGTGCTTCGTCATTTCTACTTCCACGGCCGGCAGCCTGATAAGTACCACTTTTGTGAGATAGATGCAATTTCCATGCCAAATCAACTGCCCGCATCCGGGCGGTATTCCCCCGGAAACGCAATTTGCACAGATTTTGTTGAGTTTCTTTCGCCGACATTGATCGGACTTTGCGGTTTCAATCTCTTCAAACTCTTTTTTGAATAGGGAATATCTCCCGTTCTTTGCATATTTCTACGGAATTCAGGATTTATGGCCGAACCTCTTGCTGCAACTGCGCCTCATTCGTTAGAGCGCCGGATTTTTGCCCGAGACGAATTCCAGGAAAAGCCGCGGGCGCGCCTTGGCCAAGGCGCGCCCGCGGAACCGGCAACCGGAAAGAGCTCCGGTTCGCTAGAAAACGTACCGGCCGCTGAACTGTAGCGAACGGGAACCCTGTGTTGGCGAGTAAGCAGGTCCGAAGCTGGTGATATAGCCAAAGCTCGCACTGCCGACAGTTGTGTTCGGGTTGTTGTAGAGCAACGCGTGATTGAAGACGTTGAAGGCCTCGAACCGGACCTGGAGCTGGCTTTCGCGGTAGATCTTAAAGCCCTTAAAGAGGCTCGCGTTGACATTTGAGACTCCCGGTCCGCGGAACTGATTACGGTTCGTGTTGCCGAAGACCGGAGAGACAATGGACGAAGGCGATTCCGTCGCCGTGTACGTCGGCTGAACCGGATTGGCGAACGAGGACGGATCGAACCACGGCTTTCCGCCGCTGAAGCTACTGCTGGAGCTTTGGGAGTGGCTGCCAATCTGCTTATACGGGGCCACCAGATCGGCAAAGAGCGGTTCCCCGGGAGCATTGACGGTATTGCTGTTGGCGCTCACCGAGAACGGCGAGCCGCTGAAGTGGCTGAGCTGTCCGTTTAGCTGCCATCCGCCCAGAATTTCATCGCCGATTCTGTTGTTCGCCAACGCGTGACCCTCGCCGAAAGGCAGGTTGTAGAGACCCCAGATTTCCAAGTTATGGGTCTGATCGAAGGACGCGTCCGCCCGGTTTCTGGAATAGTAGGCAGGATAATTCCACGTCAGACCACCGGAGCCGGAGCCGGCTCCGTTGTCCTCGAAGTCGATGGCGTGCGAGTATGTGTACACCACGCCGAACTGGGCCAGGCCGCCGCCACGGTAGGTCAGTTGCGACTGCAGAGCGTTGTAGGTGGCGCTGAATAGCGGCATCACATACCCGATCCCGCCGGTGTTGTAGCAGAGCAGATTGTCCGTTCCCGCGCACCACTGCTCGTTGATGATTTCATTCGCGTCGAAATTGCACGCGCCGGTCAACCCGGTCGAGGGATTCCACTGCCCATTGGCCATGCAGGGGGTCGACCCGCTGGGCAGCGGCCCGGCATTCAGATAGCCGGTCTGCGTAAGCTGGCGCACGTCATGCGTTCCCACATACCCGACGTTACCCACAAACTTCAAGCCCAGATCGCGCTCGACGAACAGGTTCCAGCTTTCGATATAGCCGCGGCGGAAGTTTTTATCCACTGTGGTTGTCGATGAGCCGACCGGCAGCGAGGCAAATCCGGTGGAGTAATTCGGCGTGGGCACCGAAGGAATGCCGGTGGTCAGGTTCATCCCCGCGCCCGCCGAGTTCACCGCAATCGAGTCTGTCGTCGAGGACGTGTAGTTGGAAAGCTCGTCCATCGGGAAGGTATCGCGCATATAGCGAAAGCTGTCCGGGTCCGTAGTGATACCGAAGCCCGTACGGACGACCGTCCTATCATTGAGGCGGTAGGCGATGCCGGCGCGCGGAGTGAAATTGCCGTAGCCCGCCGACAGGCCGGCATTCTCCGGCTCCCCGTTCACTCCGCCGACTTCGACATTTGCGCTCTGCGGCAGGTTGGGGTCGAGGATATAGATGCCGGTGTGGTCGCGATACGGCGGCGGATAGAGCTCGTAGCGCACGCCGTAGTTGAGGGTGAGCTTCGGCGTCACGGTCCACTGGTCCTGGGCGTAGACCGCGTATTCCGACCAGCGCAGCGAATTCGGGTTCTCGAGCTGGGCCGCCTTGGCGACGGCGGGCCCGGCGCCGTACTGATTCGGCAGCCCCAGCAGATAATCCGCCAGCATGTTGTAGACGTTGATTGAGTTTGCGGCTCCGGCGGCATTTGCGCCTACGGTCATGCCGCCCTGGAAGGCAAATCCCCCGCGCACGCTGTTGATGTAGCTCCCGCTGGTCGGCTGAAAGTGGTTCAGGTCGAAGTGGTAATACGTGAAGCCGTACTTGGTGGCGTGGCGGCCCTTCGTCCAGCTCAGGTTCACATCGCCGGTGAACTGATTGTCGCGGAAGAGAAACGGGTTGGCGGCGTCGGCGTTACCCATTGTCGCGAATCCGTTGGTCGCGGCCCCCGAGGTAACCGTCCCGAAGGCGAACTCCGGCTGGCCGTCGTAGTTGGGTCCGAGGCCGTTCGTGCCTGGAATCATCAGCACATTGGTTCCGTAGTCGCCGAGCTTGAGATCAAGGAGCGACTGCGCGCCCGTCACCTGCCGCGTATAACCGAAGTCCGCATCGAGGACGATGCTTGGCGAAAACACATGGCTTGCACCGAGTCCGACGTTCTGGATGCGTCCCTGCGATGCGCCCGGCTGGCCGCCGTCGATGGCGCCTCCGCCCGCTGCGCCCAGGGACTGCGGATCGTCGATGGAGAAGGGCTCAATGCTGTACTTGCCCATTACCTGCGTGTTTTCGCTCGGAAGCCAGTTGATCTTCGCGTCGTTGGTGATGCGGTTGTAGGCGAGACTCCCGCTGGCAACGTAGTCGCTGGCCATCTGCGCCTGCAGCAGCGCCGGGGTGGGAGTGCCGATCGACGTTGCGATCGGCTGGAGGTTGGCGATCATGGTCGCTGCTGCCGACGAAATCCGCGAGGATGGGATTTCATTCGAGCCATATTCGGACAGGAAAGTCGGGCGGCAGGCGGGTGTCAGGTACCCGTTCACGTAGGAAGTGGCCGGCGACGGGCAAATTGCCGTGGCAGCCGGCAAAGTTGTCGGCTGCGGATCGTAGAGCAGCGGGAAGATCGAAGCCACTTCCGAAAAGTTCCCGCCGATCATGTTGGCGTCTGGGATGGTCAGCGGACTCGATGTGATGAGCTGGCGCCGCGTGGTGCGCTCGAAATTGTCGAAGAAGAATAGCTTCTTCCGCCCGGTGAGGATGCGCGGAATGTAGACCGGGCCGCCGACGTTGAATCCGAACTGGTTGAAAACATTTTTGGGAACGGTCGGCACGGCCTGAGGCGTCGAAGTGTAAGGCCGCGCATTCGGCGCCGCGTCCTGGTAGTATTCCCAGGCGGTGGCGTGCAGGTCGTGTCCTCCGCTCTTGGTGGTGACGTTCACCGCCGCGCCGCCGGCCAGCCCCTGTTCCGCGTTGAAGGAGTTGGTAACGATGTTGACGCTGGCGATCGACTCCGCGGGAGGCACGTAAGCGATGAGGTAGGGCAGCCATCCGTAGTAATTCATCGCTCCGTCGATACGGGTGGTGTTGCCGTTATAGCTCATGCCGTTCACGTTGACCGACATGGCGCGCGACGGGTTCGACGCCGATGAGTTCTGTTCCTTCACGTCGGCCGCACCCGGAACAATCGTGTACAGCGCCTGAAAGTTGCGCCCCTCGCTGGAGGTGAGGGGAACGTTGGACATCTGCGTCTCTGTGAGCTCCGCGTTCAGGTCGGCGGTTTCCGTCTGCAGCAGAGGGGGTGCCGTGGTAACAACCACGGACTGGGTTACCGAGCCCGGCTGGAGGGTGATATCCACGCGGACCTCCCGGTTCACCTGAACCGCGATGCCTTTCTCCGAGAAGACCGCGAAGTTTCCCACCTGCCCTGTAGACACCGTCCAAGTGCCCGGAAGCACGTCCCGGAAGGCGTAGTTGCCTGCGGCGTCCGCGGTCGTCGAACGCACTTCGCCGGTGGTCTCGCTGGTGATGCTGACAGGGGTGTTCGGAATCACCGCCCCGGTTTTGTCGGTCACGGTGCCGACAAGGGTACCGTAAAGCACCTGCCCGCGCAGCATTCCGGCCGGGCAGATCAGCATTGCAAACATCGCGGCAATCGCCCACGCGACTGTCCGCACCGGCAGCACCGCACGCAAACGCTTGCCCACTCCCCGCTGCGCCTCCGCGTTTTCCATTTCCGCTCCACATTGACTCCGCTTCGTCTTATGTATGAATCCCAACATGCTAGCCTCCCGTTGCGAATCTATTCCGCAGGCGAAACGCTCGGAATCCGGCAGCGGGGAAGCTGCATTGCAGTTCTTCCTCTCACCGTTCAACCTCAACCGGAATACATACGTTATGCCAAACGTTTATGATTAATTCGCGTTCCAAACTATACGCACAGTTAAATAGGTTGTCAAGGCCTGAGCTGGACTTCCAAATTAACTATTGGGGATATACTGCGCAGAATCTCCTTCTGATTGCCGTGTCTCCATTCTCGAACGCCCCAACGGACGAAGATTGTCTGTTATGCAAACTAATGTACCGGCTTGAGTGGACACAGCATCGCATCCGCCGGCACGCTCTGCGCCCGCTTGTCCTGTCCATGGAATGGCAAACCGCCGGTAAGCGCCGACACGACCCAAAGACAAAAACCTTGGCAGCAGCCCGGAATAGACACAGAGCACTGCACATTGAATTACTGGAAAAGCTAACTTGGATGAGCAATTTCCACAAATTTCGGATGTTTTTTTGATAAATCGATCATTTTTTTGTTTCAAATTGTCATTTATCGGTGCTACTTTGGTTGCGCGTTTCAACCCCCTGTACGAGGAATCCACCATGCCAAAGACCGTTTCCCGCTTCCTTGCCTTCACAGCGCTCGCGCTTCTTCCCGCCAGCCTGGCAGGCGCACAGGTCGTCCTTGCGCCCACCACCCCGCAGGTTGGCTCGTCCAATCCGGTGACCGCCGCGCCGCTTGTCTCCCGCCCTACCACCAAACCCTGCGTTGTCCAGCTCTTCCAGAATCTGGCCTTCGATAACTTCACTCCGGCCACCTTCAATTACACGCCGCCCGCCAACTGCCCCGGTCCGTGGGCTAAAGTGGTCTTCACTGCGGATTTCACTGTAACCGCCGGCATCCAGTACGACCGCACCGCAGCGTTCTATCTCGGCCAGGCCAGCATCTTCTACGGCACCACCTCGGAGCCAAGCCCGTCCCTGAGCCCGTCCTGGCACGTGGAGCGCGACGTCACCGATCTGTCGCCCATCTTCAAGTCCAGCCAGACCGGCGAGGCCAACATCGGCAATCTCGTCAATTCCACTTACACCGGCGTCATCTACGCCAACGCAGCGCTTGAGTTCTACCCCGCGAACTTTTCAAACCCCGCGCCGCGCACGCCGGATATCGTGGTGCCCGTCAACGGCAGCGGCGGCGATGCTGGCACGCTCAACACAACCGCCGACACCATCTCGCAAACCCTGAACCTGCCCGAAAATGTCGAGAATGTCTATCTCGATGTGATCGCGCAGAACCAGAGCAACGACGAGTTCTTCTACTTCTGCGTGCCCAACAACGAGACCTCGAACCTGATAAGCTGCGGCAACACGCCGTTCCGCGAGACCGAAATCACCATCGACGGCAAGCCGGCCGGCGTTGCGCCGGTCTATCCGTGGATCTTCACCGGCGGCATCGACCCCTATCTCTGGTTTCCCATCCCGGCCAACCAGACGCTGGACTTCAAGCCGTATCGCGTGGACCTGACGCCCTTTGCCGGTCTGCTCTCCGACGGCAGCACGCACACCGTGGCCGTCAGCGTCTACAACGCCGACTCCTATTTCCTGGCCACGGCCAACCTGCTCGTCTACCAGGACCACCACAGCCAGAAGGTGACCGGCGGCGTGATTGAAAACACGCTCTCCGCCGCGCCTACGCCGAACGTGAACGAAAACATCCAATACAACTCAACCAGCGGCGACTACACCGGAACCATCGCGGTAAGCTCGGACCGCAACTTCACCATCAAGGGCTACATCAACACCTCGCACGGCCGCGTGGAGACCACCGTTGCGCAGCGTGTCGGCTTCCTCAATACGCAGGAGTTCGACGTGAACCCCTCCACGGACTCGCCCGACACGCAGAACGTGCAGCAGTTGACCACCGTGGACTCGCTCGTCACCACGCAGAACGGGCCCCTTGCACAAACCCGCGAGCAGCATTACGCCTACCCGCTCAACATCCTGTATACCTACGGCCAGAACGCCCAGGGCGACTGGTACCAGAACACCAGCGTCAACCAGCAATACGATCTGACCACCACCGAGAACGGTTTCCGCCTGCCGCCATTTACCGCGAGCACCTTTGAGGAAACCAAATCGCAGGATGACTGGAACCTCAGCACCGGCGTTCCCTCCAACACCTCGTCCTCGCAGACCTACAAGTACAGCAACTCGCGCGGCGGCTGCTACAACGAAACACTCACCTCCGCAAACAACGTCCTGACCAACGTCTCGAATGGCTGCGCGAAGCAGTAGTGCTCAACCAGAAGCCATGCAAAAACCCCACGCTTTTTCCGAGGCGTGGGGTTTTTCTATGCACAGCAAATTTACTCAAGGGGCTGCGCTCAGATGCGCATCGGCATCAGCACATACCGCGAGCGGTACTCGGCATCGGGATCTTCGGGCCGCATCTGCCCGGCTGACTGCGAGTCCTTGAATTCGAGCCTGACCTCGCCCTCATTGCTCAGCGCCTTCAGAAAATCCAGAATGTAGCTTGAATTGAAGCCCACCACAATCGGGTCGCCCGAGTATGGCGTATCGATTGTGTCCTCGCTCTCGCCGGCCTCCGTCGAAGTGGCCGAAATCTTCAGTTCGTTGCCTTCAAGCCTCAGCCGGATCGCGCCCGACCGCTCATCGGCAAACTGCGCCACGCGCTGAATCGCCTGCGAGAGTTCGCTCGACCGTACCACAGCAAACTTCGTATTGTCGCGCGGCATCACGGCTTCGTAGTTCGGGAATTGCCCGGTCAGCTTGCGCGAGCTCAGCGTGCGGTGGCCGATGCGGAAGAAGAGCGTGTTGTCGTCATCGGCAAACTCCACCGTCTCGGCATCGCTTGCTCCAAGCAGGCTTGCCAGCTCGCTCAGCGCCTTGCGCGGAATCAGCACACGCTTCTCGCCGCTGATGCCTTCGAGCGTCTCACCCGGCTTTTCGACAAACGAAAGCCTGTGCCCATCCGTCGCCACCATCGCCAGCGACTCCGCCTTTAACACCAGCAGCGCGCCATTCAGCGTATAGCGCGATTCCTCATTTGAGATCGCGAAGATCGTACGCGCGATTAGTGTCTTCAGGGCCGCCGCAGGAATCGCCGTCACCGCGACCGAAGGGAACTCCGGCACCTGCGGATAATTTGCCCGCGCCATACCGACCATCTTCGTGTTTGAGCGCCCGGAGCGAATCTGCACCCAGTGGTTTTCAAGCAGCTTGATCGAAACATCCCCATCGGGAAGCAGCTTCACGTAGTCATAGAGCTTGCGCGCAGGAATCGTGCACGAACCCGGCTTCTTGACCTTCACCGCAGCGCTGGTCCGCATCGCCTGGTCCAGGTCGGTTGCCGTGATGGTGAGCCGATCACCTTCAGCTTCCAGCAGAAAATTCGAGAGAATCGGAATGGTTGTCTTGCGCTCCACCACGCTCTGCGTCGCGGTCAGCTCCTTCAACAGTTCCTGGCGGCTTGCCGTAATCTCCATCGCTGCCCCCTGTGCGGCGGTTTGCTCCACTTCCGCTTCCACGATCGACATCGACCCACCCCTCATCTTTTCGCCGGACCTGGAATCGAACCCGGATACACTCAGCGCCCATTAGAGCCCGCGAAAAGCCATCTCTTCCGCTTCTTCCTGATTGTATTCACCTTTCCTATAAATACCATCGTGGAAAACAAGCGCTAAATCTGGATTCCGTGGCCCATGTTCCACAAAAGTAAGCCCCGGCGCGCATTTTTCGATTGGAAATCCTTCCAGCCATAACCAAAGCCGCGAGCGAGAACGCATCGCTATTGCACCATTGCCGGCTCGACGGCTGTGCGTTTTTGAAAAAGAGAGAAATACAAATCCAGTAGTCTCCGTCGTTCACCAAGGAAAAGTGGATAATCTGCCCAACACCGCTCCAGCAGGCCCTTTACGTACCTTCCTTTTTTCTAAAACTTGTCCGAGGAAATCTGCACAACTGGAAAAGCCGCTCATCAGCCGCACCACCTACCCCATTTTTCCCACGCTTTCAACAGCGCGTCGCAAGCCCCTTGTGCATTCCGGCCGCGTTTTGTGCAAACCATGTCCAAACCCGCATGAACAGGAGCGATTCAAGCACCCGCTTCTGCACAGAAGAGATGCTTTCCATGCCTTCCACACCTCCCAAAACCTCCGTGAAAAACCAGCACAAATCTTCCAACACACATATCAAAGAAGATTCATTTCTGCACCTGCTCCCATTTCCGAACGCCGCGAAAAAATTCTTCGCCCCGCATCGCAACCAGCATCCCCGGCTCGCCATAAGCTGAAGCGGGAATGCCCGCCACAATGCCAATCAACATCCGCCATCTCGAAAACGAGCTTCTGCGCATGACCGCCGAAGACGCTCCAGGCCGCGAGTTCTGCCACGCTGTCGCCGAGCTCGCCCGCACCAACCGCTTCGCGGAGCTGGAGCGCGTCCTTCCTGAAGCCGCTTACAAAGAAATGGCCGCACACTACCTCCGCGACCCTGAAGGCTTCATCACCGGCTGGCGGAATCTCGCGCAGGAGATGCACCAGGGCTTCATCCAGCACGCCCGCCATCGCCTTACGCATCTCACCCGCCTTTTGCCGGCCAGCGAGTCCAGCCAGGCGCCAACATGGCAGGAGATTCAGCGCGCCCTCGATACCCACGAGAACGACCTGCTTCGCGCCGCCATCGCCTTCGAGCTTATCGGCCTCATTGAGCCTGCCGTAGCGCGCGCCACGCATCTGCGCGAGTGCGTTGTTGCCTTGCCGGCATCGGAAGAAGCCGACTGCTACCTCGACGAAGCCACGCGCTGTTACTTTCTCGGCCTTTCGACGGCTTGCGCCGTCATGTGCCGCTCCGTCGTCGAAGAGGCAGTGAAACAAAAGCTCCCGCCCGAGTTTGCGAAACTGATCGACCGCCGTTACCGCGGCACGCCTACGCTCGGCAACCTGCTCCACGAGGTCAACAACAACCTGCAGCTCACCGGCATCAACCCCGCGTTCCTGCGTCCTGCTAACCGCGTCAATGACGCCGGCCGCAAAGCCGTCCACCAGGGCCTGCTCAGCGAAGACGAAGCGCGCCAGTGCCTGCAGGACGCTCGCCGGGCATTGGAGCTGCTCTTGTAGAAACCGCGTCAGAGATTCCAGAGGCAAGAATTTAAAACTGCCAGCAGAGAAGCAGAAGTTTTTACAATTAGCTCACCTGTTCTCAGCATCGAAGGCGCTATTGCCTGGACGGCTAGTCCTCCCTTTTATACTTAAGATTCCATGTCTTACGCGGCAGCCATTGATGAATTGAATCGCATGACGCCCGAGCTGCACACGCAGCCTGGACAATCGCGTCGCAAATTCTCGCTCGACGAGATTCGCATCCTTCTCGAAGCTCTCGGCAACCCGCACCGCCGCTTCAAATCGGTTCTCATCGCCGGCACCAACGGCAAAGGCTCGACCGCAGCCACGCTTGCGTCCATCTTGCGCGAATCCGGCCTGCGCACGGGCCTTTACACCTCGCCGCACCTCGAACGCCCTAACGAGCGCATCCGTGTCAGCGGTGTTGAGATCGAAGACGAAGCCTTCGCCCGCCGCTACTTCACAGTCCACGACACCGCGCAAAATCTCGTTCTTGAAGGCAAGCTGGCCCACCTTCCCAGCTTCTTTGAGATCTTCACCGCCATGGCTTTCCTGCACTTTGCGGAAGAAGCCGTCGAAATCGCGGTTCTGGAAGTCGGCATGGGCGGCCGTCTCGATGCGACAAACATTGTCGATCCGCTACTCTCGATCATTACTGACATTTCCCTCGATCACACCGAATGGCTCGGCCCAACCATCGCCGCCATCACGCGCGAAAAAGCCGGCATCCTGCGCCCCAGCGGCACGCTCATCACCCTCCCGCAGCACCCTGAAGCCAACCAGGCGCTGGGCGAAATCGCCGTCGATCTGAACGTCCGCGGCGTCAATGCCGCGCTCTACATGCCCACGCGCGATTTCCAGCAGAACGGCGGCGAAGCCTACCCCGTCGAAGTCCTCGGCAGCGAAATCAACGTGGCAAGCCCGCTCCACGGCCCGCACCAGCAGCGCAACATCGCGCTCGCCATCGCCGCAGCGGTGGAACTGGCCACAACTCATAAATTCGCCATCACGCCGGCATCCATTGCTGCCGGCATCCGCGCCACACGCTGGCCCGGCCGTCTTGAAAGCATCACGACGCGCTCATCTGATGAATCCACCCCCACACAGTGGGTTCTCGACGTGGCCCACAACCCTGCCGGGGCCTGGGCTCTGCGCGCCAGCCTGCACGCCATTGACCCGCAGCCGCGCGCGTTGGTTTTTTCCTGTCTCCGCGACAAGCCCCTCGCCGAACTGGCTCAAATTCTCTTCCCGCTCTTCGACCAGGTTGTCTTCACGCCCATTGCCAGCCCCCGCGCCACGCCGCTTGAAGAGCTGATGCAGGCCGCCGCACAAACCGGCACTTCAGCCCAAGCCGCCGAAACCGTCGCCGAAGCGCTCACCATCGCTCAGGAACACGCGAATGGCGCGCCTGTCATCATCTCCGGCTCGGTCTATCTTGTAGGCGAAGCCCGCACTCTTCTTCTTGCTGAGCAAGCAGCGAAATGACGTCGCCAACTTCAACCAGGACGCCAAGGATACAATCGCCTGCGCCGCGGAAGACGCGTCCGCCCGCACCGCTGCCGCTTTTCCATCGCCTCCGCACCAACCTGATTCAGGCGCCAATCTTCTTCCTGGTCACCGCGCTCTGCGGCACCGCAGCGCTCATAGCCTCGGTCTTTGCCAAAACCGGCCGAACGCAGCACCGCATCGCGCAATTCTGGGCGCGCCTTTCTGTCTTCGCCTCCGGCGCGCACCTCACCATCCGCGGCGCGGAAAACCTCCACAAGCACCCCGTCGCCGTCTACGCCTCCAATCACACTTCCTATATGGATACGCCGGTCGTCTTCTCGGCACTGCCCTTCCAGTTCCGCATCCTGGCCAAAAAGGAGCTCTGGTCGCTGCCCTTTATCGGCTGGTACCTGGCGCGCAGCGGCCAAATGCCCATCGACACCGACAATCCCCGTTCTACGCTCTCAAGCCTCAGCAAAGCCGCCACCGCACTCCGCGCCGGCATGAATCTCTTTGTCTTCCCTGAAGGCTCCCGCACTCCCGACGGCACGCTGCAAGCATTCCTCTCCGGCGCCGCATTCTTAGCCATCCGCGCGCAAGTTCCGCTAGCGCCCATCGCGCTCACCGGCGTCTACGACCTGCTCCCCATCCACACCAAACACTTTTACCCTGGCGACGTGATCCTGCACGCCGGAGAGCCGATTCTCACCGACGGCCTCACCATCCGCGACGCCGACGCATTGACTGAAACCCTCCGCACCGCCATCGCAAACCTGCTCGAAGAAGACCAGCAATAAAGGCCAGCGCATAGCCTGGCTCAGACTTCATGCAGAGTCTCCATCGGGCTGACCTGCGTAGCACGCCACAGCGGAACCGCTGCTGAAATCAGCACAATCAGCAGCGCGCCTGTCACAGCCATGAAAAAGACAGCCGGATCATGCGCCGAAATGCCGAAGACCATGCTGCTCACCCAACGCGAAGCGCCCCAGCTTGCGCACAGCCCGATCAGCAACCCGATGCCACCCAACGCCGCCGCCTGTCTGCCCGTACGGCGCAGAATCGCGGCCATATCCGCGCCCATTGCCATGCGAATCGCAATCTCATGCCGCCGGCTGCTCACCCAGAAGTTGAGCACCCCATAACAGCCAATCGCTGCCAGGGCCACCGCAATCCCTGCAAAGAGCGCCAGCAGCAGCGCGATGAAACGCCTCTGTGTAAGCGATGCGCCAAGCCATGCCTCGCAACTCTTCAGCGACTGAATCGGAATCTCGCTGTCTGTCGCCGCCAGCACGCGCCGTACACTCGCCATCCTCGTCACCGGGTCGCCGCTGGTGCGTATCATCACGACCATCGCGGAGTCTGCGTCCTGGGCCGCCGCGCGATACACCACAGGCTGTGCCGGCCCGTCCAACCCCATCTGCGGAACATCGCTTACCACGCCCACAATCTCCAGCGCGGGTCCATCCATGTAAGGTCCGCCGAGCTTGATGTGTTGCCCCAGGGCCGATCGCGCATCTTTCCACCATGTCCGAGCCATCGTCTCGTTGATGACGGCCACGGCCGGCGCGCCCAGATGGTCCTCTTCAGCCGGTCCGCGACCTGCCAAAATACGAATCCCCATTGTCTGGAAACAATTCGCATCTGCAAGATTCACCAGTGTCAGCGGAACATCTTCCCTCCGCGGTGCGGGCCGCTCCACAACGGAATACCAGTCGTCTCCGCAGTCTCCTCCACCGGGCGGACAATTTACCGCGCCCACGGCTTGCACTCCAGGCAGCGCTCGCAGCGCCATTTCCAGCCGAGCATAGAAATCCAGGATCGCCGCGTGTGTCTTGTATCTCCCATCCGGTAGTTGCAGCTCCAGCGCCAGTACATGTTTCGGCGCAAAGCCGGGATTGATATTCTCCGTTGCCAGCAGGCTCCGCAGCAGAATGCCGGAAGTAAACAACAGCACCAGCGCCGCCGCGACCTCCGTAATTACCAGCCCGCCGCGCAGCGCATGTCCCAGCCTGCCGCTGCCCGCGCCGGTGCTGCTCTCCTTCATCTGCGTAGAAAGGTTTACCCTCCGCGAACCAAGCACCGGCGCCAGCGAGCAAATCAATCCCACAACCAGCGTGAGCGCAGCGGAAAAAAGCAGCACTGGCACATCCAGGCTCGCCTCCATCAGCCGCGGAATATCTCTCGGCCCAAGTGCTTTTAGCAGGTGCAGTCCGAAGTCTGCCAGCAGGAGACCGCAAGCGCCGCCAAGCAGCGTGATGAGCAATGTCTCCGTCACAAGCTGTCGTGCGAGTCGCCCGCGCCCCGCGCCAATGGCACTGCGAATCGCCATCTCCCGCGCACGTTGCGTCATGCGGATCAGCAGCAAGCTGCCGATATTCGCGCACGCCAGCATCAGCACCAGCCCCACCGCGCCTATTAACAGCGCAAAGACATGGCGCACATCGCCCGTCCATACCTCAGTCAGAAAATCGGCATAGACGCGATGGTCGTCCTCCGGACCAGGATCAGCCTTCGCCAGCCGCTCCATGATCGTATCGATGTCCGCCCGTGCCGCGGCCAGCGTTACGCCGGGCCGCAGCAGCGCCAGCGCGCGCATCGATCCATGCGCATCGCGCCTGGCAAGCTGCACTGCTGTGGGCCGAAGCGGCAGATAGTAATCGGTTGTTCGCCCGAAGAAGCCTGGAACGCGTGCCAGCACGCCCACGACGGTGTATGCGCTTCCGTCCAGCATCAGCGTCTTGCCCACAATCGCCGGATCGGAGCCAAGCGCTCTCGCCCAAAACTCCCGCGTCACTACCACCGTTGCCGGCGCGTGCGGATCATCATCGCTCGCAGTAAAGAGCCGTCCCAGCACCGGCCGCGCACCGGTCAGCGGAAAGAATTCACTCGTTACAATCCCGGCATGTGTCAACACTGCCTGCCCGCGTCCGGTAAGTGTAAAATCGGCGCTCTCGAATCCTGCCATGGATTCGAAGGCGTGGTTCTCCTTGCGCCAGTGGTCAAAGTTCAGCCACGTCACGCTGATTCCCGTCGCCTTCGCGGTGGATTCGCCAAGCCACACCAGCCGCTCGCCTGATGGGTACGGCAACGGCTTGAGCAGTACCGCGTACACCGCGCTGAAGATTGCTGTATTCGCACCGATTCCCACTGCCAGTGTGAGAATTACGATGAGTGAAAACGCCGGCGCTCGCCCGATGCCACGTAGCGCATAGCGAATGTCCCTGAGCAGCGTCTCAAATCCGCGAAACTGCCACGACTCGTAGCTCCGCTCACGCATCAGCGCTGCATTGCCGAACTCGCGCCGCGCGGCGTCGCGCGCTTCTTCGGCAGACATGCCGCGCTCCACATTTCGCTCGGCAAGGAATTCAAGATGCGCCTGCATCTCCTCGCTCAATTCCTCCCCGAGTCCGCTTCTGCGCCCGAAGGCCCGCGCGATCTTCGACCACCATGCCCGCATCGTCTCAACCCTCCGGCGCCAGCACCCGCGCCATCGCGGCCACAAAGCGTTCCCACTGCGAAGTCGCCTTCACAAGCTGCTTCCGCCCGGCGGCCGTCAGGTTGTAGTAGCGCGCACGCCGTCCGTTTGGCGAAGTCTTCCATTGCGCCGCAATCCATCCGCGCTGCAAGAGCCGCTGCAACGCCGGATAGAGCGACCCGTTATCGACCACAAACTCGTTGTCGGACTGCTGCTGAAGAAACTGCGAGATGCCGTAAGCGTGATTCGCCTCCAGCTTGAGGCTCCGAAGGATCAGCACTTCCAGTGTTCCCTGCAGCAATTCAAGCCGCTTTTCTTCGGGTAGATAATCTACGGTAGACATACTACTGATTTAACCCAAAGATTCCCCGCTGTCAAACCAGTTTTTCTGCCAGAATCCGCACGAGCTGTCTTTCTAAAGAGCCAAAAGGCCCGGAATATTTTATGCAAACCATTGATAAATAATATATTTACACAGAAATAAGAAATCTCTCTGTACGGTCGATTCAGATCAACGTACACTAATCAGTTCATGAGCCTCCGCATTGCCATTCCTGAGCCGACCGCAACCGACACCGCCTATAACGCCCGCGCTCTGCCGCCTTATCTTGCCGCACTCCAGTCCGCCGGAGCCACTCCCATCATCGTCCCGCTCCATGAGCGCCAGGATCGCATTGCGAGACTCCTCTCCACCGTCCAAGGCGTACTGCTTCCCGGCTCGGGCTTCGACATCGATCCGCAGAAATTCAGCGAGCAGATCATCCCCGCCTGCAACGCCGCCGATCCCGCCCGCGAAGCCGCCGACGAGCTGCTTCTGCAGGACGCCTTCAACCTATACAAGCCCATCCTCGCTATCTGCTACGGCGTCCAGAGCCTGAATGTCTGGCTTAACGGCTCGCTGATTCAAGACCTGGCCACAGAAGGCAAAACTGCTGTCGATCACCGTCCCGGCCGGCATATTGCGGAAGCTCACCCCATCCGCATCGCGCCGGACTCGTTGCTATCGAAGCTCGCCCATGGCGCAGCCGAAGAGATGGTCAACTCCAGCCACCACCAGGCGCCGCGCATCGCGGGCGACAAGCTGCGTGTTACCGCTGTCTCGCCGGCCGACGAGGTCATTGAGGCCGTCGAGCTGGATTCGTCTGCGCATTGGGTCACCGGCATTCAGTGGCACCCCGAGCGAACATACACCACAAGCGCTCTTTCCCGCGCAATCTTTGCGGCCTTTGTCCACGCCGCCGAGAAATGGAAGCCGCGCGAAATTCACGATTCGGTGGCAACGGCATAATGGCAGTATCCCCCGCATTTGAAGCTAAACTCAACGTCTTGCTTGCCGAAGCTGGCCAGCCGGCAATGGATTCCACTGCCGCCGGCCGCTTCGAGGATTACTGCGTTCTGCTCCAGCGCTGGAATGCCCGCACCAATCTGACCGCCATCCGCGACGAGAATGGCATCCTGCGCCGGCATTTTGTCGAGTGCATCACTGCAGCGCGCTCTTTGCCTATTCAAGCCGGGACGCTGCTCGATTTCGGCTCTGGAGCAGGTTTTCCGGGCATTCCCATCGCGCTCTGTCTGCCGGAGATGCACGTCACTCTGGCTGAATCCCAGGGCAAAAAAGCTGCCTTTCTGCGTGAAGCCGTCCGCATCCTCGAGCTTTCCACGCAGGTTTACTCCGACCGGGCTGAAAAGCTGGGCAAGACCTTCGACTGTGTGACGCTGCGCGCCGTGGACCGCATGGATGAGGCCGTTGAGGCTGCGGCCAGGCTCGTTCGCCCCGAGGGGTGGCTGGCTTTGCTGACCACCACCGGCACACAAACCGGTTTTCAGGCCGTTGCCGGAGCAGAATTTATCTGGTCAGTACCAATTCCGCTTTCAGTCGGCGAGGGTCGCATTCTTCTCCTTGGCCAGAAATGTGCTTAGGCGCACAGAGTCAGACCTCTGAATGTTCCACGTGGAACATCGCAGCAATCGCGTTGTTTTCCCGCCACGAAGCTCTGGCAACGCTTCCGAATGTTCCACGTGGAACATTACGGCGAACTTTCGCAATTCAAACTCAAAGCGTAATTTCCCTTTCGCTTTGTGAGACGAGTTTTCCACTACTCATCGAATTGCGATCTCCGTAAAATTGACTTTGCTGGAATAGATGCAACACTCCGGTAATGTGCGGCTTGCGCACAATTTTCGGATTAGGCAAGAGGCAGCTTTCCACAGCTTCGCCGAATTCTCCACAGGTCAACCACCCTGTTCCAAGCCACTTGCACCCGGTACTCTTAATTGCCATGGGAAAGATTGTCGGCGTCGTCAATCAAAAGGGAGGAGTGGGCAAAACCACCACCGCCATCAACCTCTCCGCCAGCCTCGCTCTCGAAGGCCTCAAAGTGCTCCTGGTCGACTGCGACCCGCAGGCGAATGCCTCCTCCGGCCTGGGAATTGCCCGCGACGACGACCGCCACTCCATCTATGATGTGCTGATGGAGATTGCCCCGGCCGAGCAGGTGATTCTGCCCGCCGAAATCGAGACGCTTTCCGTGCTGCCGGGTTCGAAGAACCTGACCGGAGCCAATATCGAGCTGGCCAATGCCGAGGATCGGGCCCTGCGCCTGCGCAAAGCCCTTACGCCGCTCAAGGAAAAGTATGATTTGATCGTGCTGGACTGCCCGCCGGCGCTGGATCTGCTGACGCTGAACGTCCTTGCCGCGGCCGACGCGCTGATCGTGACCATGCAGGCCGAATACTTTGCTTTGGAAGGCATCTCCGAGCTGATTTCGACGCTGGAGCGCGTACGCCAGGCTTTCAACCCAGAGGTCAGGATCGAGGGGGTGCTCCTGACCATGTATGACGACCGCACGAACCTGGCCCAGCAGGTGACGCAGACGCTTCGGCAGCATT
>JASHPD010000106.1 GCA_030038315.1 Acidobacteriaceae bacterium | reverse complement strand
GCTGGTGCCCGCGCCGTACTTGAAGGTCATGTCCTGCAGCTCGCACTCGCCGCCCGCGTCGCACACAGGGCAATCCAGCGGGTGGTTGCCAAGCAGCAGCTCAATCGTGGCCTTGCGCGCCTGCGCAATCTCCGGCGACTCGGTAATAAAGACCTGCCCCTCAGCCACCGGCGTCGTGCAGGCGGTCTGCAGCTTGGGAACCTTTTCCTGCCGCACCACGCACATGCGGCACGCAGCCTGCAGGCTCAATCCAGGGTAATAACAGAAAGCCGGAATCTCGATTCCCGCCTTGCGGCAGGCGTCGATCAGCAGCGTCCCCGCGGGAGCCGTCAATTTCTTTCCATCGACTGTGAAGGTTACGTCAGCCACTTCGTCTCCAGTTCATTCAGGGCGCAGCTAAACTACGGCTAATTCCATATGCTTCGCAAACGCGCAAGGCTTGCCGTTCAGATGATCCTCAAATTCCTTGCGGAACTTCTTCACAAACGCCGCCGTCGGCATCGCCGCCGCATCGCCCAGCGGGCAGAAGGTGCGCCCCAGCATGTTCTGCGCCAGGTACGCAATGTTGTCGATATCCTTTTCCGTACCAAATCCAGCATGGAAGCGAGTCAGCGATTTCTTCAGCCAATCCGTTCCTTCACGGCAGGGAATGCACCATCCGCAGCTTTCATGCTGATAGAAGCTGATCGTGCGCAGTGCAAATTCGACCATGCAGGTCGTGTCGTCGATCACAACCACGCCGCCCGAGCCAAGCATCGATCCAGCCTTACCCACCTGGTCGAAGTCCATGCCGATGTCAATCTCTTCCGGCAGCAGCACCGGCGTCGAAGATCCACCCGGCACAACGGCCTTCAGCCCGCGCCCGCCACGCACACCGCCGCCAACCTCATAGATCATCTTCTTCAGGTTGTAGCCCATCGGCAGCTCATAAATTCCGGGCCGTTCCACGTGACCACTCAATCCAAAGAGGCGTGTACCGCCATTGCGTTCTGAGCCAACAGCAGCGTAAGCCGCGCCGCCCATCGCAATCACATGTGGCACCGTCGCAATCGTCTCGGCATTGTTAATAACCGTCGGGCCGCCGTACAGACCAACCACAGCAGGGAAGGGAGGCTTGATGCGCGGAACACCGCGCTTGCCCTCCAGTGACTCCATCAGCGCCGACTCTTCGCCGACTTCATAAGCGCCAGCACCCGACTGCGTAATCACATTGAATTCAAAATCCGAGCCGAGAACATTCTTGCCGAGAACGCCTTTTGCATAAGCATCGGCAACGGCCTTTTCCATGATCTCCAGCAGATAGCGATATTCACCGCGCAGATAGATAAAGCCCACCTTGGCGCCAATCGCCAGCCCGGCAATCATCGTGCCTTCAATCACCGCATGAGGATCATGCAGGAAGATCAGATGGTCTTTGCAGGTAGCCGGCTCGCTCTCGTCGCCATTCACCAGAACATACTTCGGCTTGGCCGACTGCTTCGGCACAAACGACCACTTCAAGCCGGTAGGAAATCCCGCGCCACCACGACCGCGCAGATTCGAGGCCTTCATCTCATTGATGATCCAGTCAGGCCCTTCGGCAATGCACTTCTTGAGCGACTCGTAGCCGCCCAGTTCGATGTACTTGTCGATATTTGCCGCGCCCATTCCAAAGCGCTTGGTGACAATCTTCACCTCATCGGGATGCGAGACCAGTCTAGGCATTCTTCACGCTCCCGTTCGCTTTGGCTTTGTATTCGGAAAGAATCTTGGGCACATCATTCGGAGTCAGTTCATCGTGAAAGGCGTAATTCACCTGGATCGCCGGCGCCCAGCAACAGGCTCCAATGCACTCAACTTCTTCAAGAGAGAACGTTCCATCCGGCGTAACGCCTTTGTGGCCGATATGAAGCTCGTCTTGGAAGCGTTCGTAGACTTCGTAAGCGCCGCGCAACATGCAACTGATATTCGTGCAGACCTGGATGTTGTATTTGCCCGCGGGCTTGAATCGCAGCATCGAGTAGTACGTCGCCACGTTGCGCACGTCCAACTCCGTAATGCCGATGCGCTCGGCGACTTCGGCAATCACCGCGTCCGAAAGGTAGCCAATTTCATCCTGCGCGTAGAGCAGCATGGGAATCAGCGCCGAACGCTTCACCGGGTACTTCGCCACCAGCGCGTCAAAGCGGGCTGAAAGAGCCGGCGAGAAGATGCTCATCGTTTCGCTCATTGCATGAACTCCCGTGCCCAGGCCTCTGCAACCAAATCCATCTCTTCCTCACCACTGTCGCCGCGCAACTTCCCGGCTTCGGTTAATTCCATCGTTCCTGTGCGCCCGTCCTCCCGCTGCCAGCGAACTTGCGTTCCGTTCCGCTGCAAGTCCAGCCATCGATCCCCATGGCGCACCGTAATCCGTTCTTCTCCCAGCTCCACCGTCGCCTGACGGTTGCCGTTCAGCCCATGTGCCGCGGTGTAACTGCGGAGCAGGGAAGCCAGAGATACCCAAAGCTCCACATACAACTGAGCCTCTTGGGTCACTAGCGGTCAATCTCCCCAAGCACAATATCAATCGAGCCGATCACGGCCACAACGTCCGCCAGCAGCCGGCCTTTGCACATCGTTTCGAGAGCCTGCAAGCTGGCAAAGCCCGGATAGCGCATATGCACGCGATACGGCTTGGCCGTTCCATCCGAAACCACGTAATAGCCCATCGAGCCGTGGCCCGATTCCACCTGCTGATAAACCTCACCCGCTGGAACCGCAAAGCCTTCCGTCACAATCTTGAAGTGATGGATGAGCGCTTCCATCTGCGTCTTCATCACCTCGCGGTCGGGCAGAACAATCTTCGGCGCGTCAGCCTTGAAATGCCCCTCCGGCATTCCATCCAGAGCCTGATTGATGATCCTCACGCTCTGCCGCATCTCTTCCATGCGCACGATATAGCGCGCCCAGACATCGCATCGGTCAGAAACCGGAACATCAAACTGGAATTTTTCGTAACTCGAGTACGGCATATCGCGCCGCAGGTCAAAATCGATTCCTGAAGCCCGCGCCACAGGTCCCGTCACAGCCAGCGCAATCGCATCTTCCTTTGAAAGGTGCCCGATGTCCTTCAGACGGTTCACAAAGATCGGATTGCCGGTGAGCAAATTTGAATACTCATCGATCTTTTCCGGGAAGGTCGAGATAAATGCGCGGATGCGCTCAAACATCCCCAGCGGCGGCTCCATCGAAAGCCCGCCGATGCGGAAGTAGCTGGTCATCATGCGCTGCCCGGCCACCATCTCAAAGATGCGCAGAATCTCTTCGCGTTCGCGGAAGGTGTAGAGGAAGACCGTCAGCGCGCCAATATCCATCGCGTGCGTGCCCAGCCAGATCAGGTGGGAATTGATGCGCGTCAATTCGGTGAGCAACACGCGAATCCATTGCGCCTTATCAGGAATTTCAAGCTCCAGTAGCTTCTCGACGGCCAGGCAATAACAGAGATTGTTCGCCATCGGCCCCAGATAGTCCACGCGGTCGGTCAACGGAACCACCTGCTGATAAAACTTCGCCTCGCAGGTCTTTTCAATGCCCGTGTGCAGGTATCCAATCTCTGGATACAACCGCACCACAATCTCGCCATCGATTTCGAGCACCAGCCGCAGCACGCCGTGCGTCGAAGGATGCTGCGGGCCCATATTCAGCACCATGTGCTGATCTTTCGAGCCCTCCGCAATCGGAGCTTCCAGGATCGGAGTACCTACGTCAAAACCAGCCATTAGCGATACCCCTCCACCGGATAATCCTTGCGCAGCGGATGCCCCACCCACTCATCCGGCATCATGATGCGCCGCAGGTTCGGATGGTTCTCGAAGCGAATCCCGAAGAGATCGAAAACTTCGCGCTCATAATAATTCGCGCCGGGCCAGATGGATGTGATCGACTCCACCGACGCGTCGTTTTCATCCACCAGCGTGCGCAGCCGCAGAAGCTCTTTCAACGAATGCGACTGAATGTGATAGCTCAACTGGAAGCGCGGCGCGGAAGGATACCAATCTACCGCGGTCATATCCTGAAAGGCGTTGTACCCGGCCGCCTGCACTGCCTTGAGCGCGGCAACAATGTCTTCCCTGGCCACCGTCAGCGTCAACTCGCCGCGGTCAAACTTTGCATCAATGATCGAATCCCCGAGAGCCTTCACCGCCGGATGCTCCGCCAGCGCTTCGCGCACGGCGGACGCACCCAGGAGTGTCGTTGTACTGTCAGCCATTCCAAATCCGCCTTTTATCGATCCGCCTTTACAGATCCGCTTTATCCAGGCTCCAGTCCAGGATGCCCTTGCGCACGATATAAACCAGTCCCACAGCCACAAAGCCGAGATAGACCACCATCTCCCAGAAGCCGAACATCCGCGAGCCCGTAATCTCAGGAAGCTGCTTGTAGATCACCGCCCACGGCATCATGAAGACCGCTTCCACATCGAACAGGATGA
>JASHPD010000105.1 GCA_030038315.1 Acidobacteriaceae bacterium | reverse complement strand
GTGAGCGCTTTGTAAACCGCAGGTCTTAGGAAGCCGGAGCAGCATTGTGTTGCAGCTCGGCGAGTCTTTCCTTCTGGCGGAGTTTCCATTGATCCGGGAGCCAGGTAGACAGGTCGGAGTGTGGCGTTGAGGGCAAGTTGGTGAGCAGTTGCGTCAGGTAGATCTGCGGATCGATTTCATGTCTCCGGCAGGTCGAAGTCAAGCTGGCCAGGATGGCCGCCGTTCGGCCGCCACGCGCATTGCCGACGAAGAGACTGTTCTTCCGGTTTAGAATCACTCGCTTCATCTCGCGCTCGGAGACATTGTTGTCGATGGGCACCGCGCCGTCGGTAGGGAACACGTTCAACTCTGCCCACTGGCTCAGGGCATAGCCGATTGCCTCGGCCATGGGATGCTTGGGCAACAACTGCTCTTTCCAGTCGAGGAACTTACCGCGCAACTCGGCCAACACGGGCGCCGACTGCTGCCGGCGCAACCCGAGACGCTCGGCTATGGAAAGTTCTCTGGCTTGCTTTTCGACCGCGTAGAGAGCGCGCACCATCTCGATGGCTTTTCGCGCGATCTCGGGCGCAGTTTTCTCCGCGTCGATTATCTTCCTGCGCAAGTGTGCCCAGCATCCGGCGCGCACGATGCCGTTGCCGGCCACCACGCCGTTGTAGCCGCCATACCCGTCGGCAAGCAGAACCTGGTCGTAGTCCTTGAGGAAGTATTTCGGTCCGTCACGGCCGCGGCTCAGCGTGAAGTCGAAGACGTTGTAGGGATGGGCGTCGTCGCCGACATACACCCACATGCGCGCGTTGGCGCATTTCTCCCGGCTCAGCATGGGCATTATGGTGTCGTCGGTGGCCACTACATGCGAGGCCCGCACGTGGTCCCCCATCAGCTCATACAACGGCTCGGCCAGATCGGCCACGTCGCCGCACCAAACCGACTGCGTGGCTCGCGAGATCTCGAAGCCCTGTCTTGCGAAGAGGTCTTCCAAGCGATAGAGGGGAAGGTAGTCGCCGAACTTGCTGGTCACGATGTAACTGAGCAATCCAGGTCCGGCCAACCCCTTCTCGATGGCCGTCTCCGGCTTGGCTGCCGTCTCGATGCGCGGGTTGTCGCCGTTGGTCTCACAGGCCGGGCAAGCATACTTCTTGCGCACATGTTGGATTCGTTCGAAACGCCCCGGGATTTGCTCGATCTGCCAGCTCTCCTCCTGGCCGATCTCCTCGCGCGCAACGCCGCAACACGGGCAGGCCCGTTCTTCCGCGTTCAACTCGTAGACCTGAGTGGTGACCGGCAGGTTGTCGAAGTTGGCTAGGTTGCGGCGGCCCTTGCGTCGCTTCACGCGCCGCAGTTCTTCATCCGGCTCCGCGTGCGGCGGAACATCGCCCGCGTTGACGGGCTTGCGGTCCAACGCCTCAGCAAAGCCAAGCAGCATCTGGGCCAGCTCGCCTGGCGACTGCAGCCGGTCGGCCCGTGGACCGTAGTACCACTTCTTGTAGCGGGCAAGCTCGACCTGAAGACGCAGATTCTCGATGTGCAGATCGTCGCCGCGGTGCTGTTGTTCATCGGCTCGATGCCTCTCCAGGTCACGCTCCAGCACGAGCGAACGCAGCATCGCCTTCAGTGCTTCGCTATCTTCCGGTAACTCGACTAAGTGGTCTGCGGGAGTCACATATAAGTAGACGTGTAAGTCGCAATCGAAGTTACTTACACAGCGATCTTTTCGTGTCTATCTTCTCTGGTTCGTGCCGGACGCTCGTAACGCGGCGTGCGCTTCAGCTTGGTCATGTCGATCCCATCGAGGATCATCGCCAGCTCGCTGGCCCGCAACTCCACCGAACGCGCTCCATCCTTCACCTTCGGCAGCTTGAAGACTCCAGCCTCGAGCCGCTTGTACCACAACACGAATCCGTCGCGGTCCCACGTGAGCACCTTCAATCTATCGCCGCGCCGCGAGCGGAAAATGAACAGCGCGTCGCTTAGAGGGTTCTGGCCGATGACGGCTCGCACCCGCTCGGCCAATCGATCGAACCCGCAGCGCATGTCCGCCGGCTCGACCGCCAGCCAGATCCGCGTGCCCTGCGTGCGATCCAGCGTCTGCAAACTGGGCAGCCCGATCATGCTTCCCCTTCCAATACGGAAAGCAAAGCGCGTAGATGACTGGCGTCGAATCCAGGCTCCACCAGAATGCTCCGGCCGTGCTCCAGACGCACTTCGATGGCGGCGCTGTGCCGCGCGGCAACCTGCAATTTCACTTCCCGCGCCGGCGCTACCTCTACGGCTACGAACTGCCCCGTCTCGGCCTCGCGCAATCTCTTCTTCCAGGCGAACAGCTGACTGCTCGGCAGATTCCGTCCCCGGCAAAACGACCCCACGCTCTGCCCGCTCCGTTGTTGCTCCCCGACCAACTCACGCCACTTTGCCCATGCTTCCGCTTTGCGCTGTCTCATACCGCAAGCGTGAAGCTTCCTCATGCGATCCACAAGATGGGGTTCAGATACCGCTCACAAAAAATGCTTGCAGATACTCCATTACCATCCGCTATCTCCCTGCAAACTCGCTAGCGCAGCAAGAATCAGTTTTGGGGCGGTTTCGAGTGACTCTTCCCGAAGGATACAAACAGGACTGCGGTTCAGCGTCTACGGCTTCGCCCGCAATCCAGCGGTCAACATCGCGCACATAGCGAACGCTGCCAGCATAGGCGGTCAGTTTTCTTCCGATGATTGAGGTGAGTTCGCGTACAAGGTCGAGAAGAAGCGGTTGTTCGGCATCCGTCATCGCATCTCCAGGGACATTACTTTAAGCGAATAAATATCGGAAATCAACTTGTAATATGAATAATCATTCGTTACTCTTGTAATCCTTATGGGGACGGGAAAACAAAACGCCTTTGAGCTGGCAGACTTGATATGGTTGATTGGCTTCCGGCTGACAGCCTACATCGGGCGAGCGACAAAGAAAGAAACAGTTCTCGACTGGTTACGAAATGGCCTGCCGCTAGAACTGGAGCCGCGGATGCGTACGGCCTACGATGTGGTTCTTCCTATCGCAGAAACCGAAAACGAGTATGCCGTGCAGTCCTTTCTTTGGGGTAACCTGAGCGCGGAACCAACGCCTGAGTCTCCCGCAACGATGCTTAGGGATGGCGATGTGGAGACTATGCGCGTTGTACTTATGGCGCGCGCCAGGAAGGAATATCCTGACAACAGCGTAGATAACCTTGAAGATGTTGAGCGCCGGCTCAGGGCGTGGATTGAACAAAACAAGGCCAAATTGCCGCAGCAGGCACTCTATAAAGTGAAACTGCACCAGGACAGTCTAGTTGTCGCCTTGCTGGACTTCGGGACTGATGAGCAATCGTCTCAGATGGAAGAACAGCAGCGGAAGTGGGCCTACGGCCACGAATGGCCGCTATGGCAAGAACTCATTGCGAACGTTCCTGAGATGGAAAATGCGCGTTTCAATATCGATCTTCGGTTGGGAGAACCGTTTCGGTATCTGGATCGACCTGGCAAACGACGCGGACATTTATCTCTTTACGCCGGCAAGAAAGAGTGGCTGCAGAAGATCAAGCAAAAGGCGAAACATGGTTACGAAATGGAGTGAAATCCTTAAGAAACACTCACCAGATACAGAGGCTCGCATCCGCGAAAAAGTGGTGGGCCGGGCTTCCGGTCTGAATCCGTTCCGCGCCGGCGCCGACTTCGGTCCTGGCGATATCGTTGGCCGCAAGGATGAGATCGCCAATGTGGAGAGGGCGATCCGTGACGGCCTGCGGCTGTTTCTTAGCGGATCACGTGGCTCTGGCAAGGCGTAAAGAGTCCCGTAGACCATTAGGCTATTTCGCCAGGCCCGAATACCATACGGTGAGGAGGCTGGGATGAGCACAAAATCAAGCATTCGGTCCGAGCGCGACAATGAGACCCGCACAGGTTTTCATCTTTACGAAGATATATTTGAGGAAGGGTGTGTGTACCTGAAACTTGAGGGAATTCCCTTCGAGGCCACTTATATGCCTGTTTCTGATGAAGTGCCCGCCAACCCTTCGGTCACTCTAAGATTCCCGATGGAATGGGCAAAGAAGCTAGGGCTGCTCAAGAACGACGCCGAACCGACTGTTTGCGACACACCAACTGTCCGCCAGTCGAAGGAGTAGTATCGCTCTCGTTGTTGCTTCGGAATCGCACGTGGTGCGCAGCCCCTCTTCCCCACGGATACTTGCTCTTGAATACAACTAAGCAGCCTTAGCCAAATTGGCTTGGCGGCTTGCCATAAATTCCGTGACCGTTTGCTGGATTGCGCGCTCAAGCTCCCGTGTTTCCTCATTGGACAGCGGCGCGAGAACGGTGACAATGGCGTGCTCGGTCTGGATGGCGGAACCATCGAAGAAGCGCGGGCCTGGCATAAGACGCCGAGCACGATCTGAGGAAGACTCTAGGTATCCCTTTTCTTTAAGGCGGTCGGCCATCGTAGCGATTGCGGCTGACGAGCGAAGACCAATCAAGTTGGCTATTGTCCTGAAGCTAGGCAGGATGCCGTGCTGTGCGTAGTAGTCGCGCAAGACTATCAGATATTCGTGATCCTTGTTGTTTTTTCTCAAAATTCATCTCCTTACTCGTGCTGAACAAACATTCAAAGAATTGAAAATGCGGCGTAAAAACGCCGAGCGTTTGTTCATTTTTTACGTCTACTGTTATGAAGAGGGGATGTCCGTACGGACACTCGGAAAAATGAAAAGCTGGGATACAGCGGAAAGTTGGGTAAATTTATGTACGACGGCAACGCGGGAATAATGTATATAGCAGGGAATCCGCACGATGCGGAGACCTATGCGCCGATGGATGAGCAGGTATCGTGGGATGACATTGAGTTTGATATCGCGATGGAAGATGGCGTGGCCTACATTGAAATTGAAGAGGCTGCCTAAAGGTTCGTTGCACCTCGATTCAATGGCAAGAAGCAATCGCAAAACCCCGTCTGCATCGGCCGCTCTGGAGCGACCAGGGATCTTTCTGCATAGCCTGCAATAAATTTGCATTCCCCAGCGAAGATATATCTATACAGCGGCTTGACCAGTTGAGATCCCAGCCGAACATCAAAGCACAGCCTCTCGTTCACCTTCTCCACGCATACCAGTGCCCGCATACTCCCACCTGGCACATCGGCCATGACCGAAGTGCGGAATGAGCGTACCTGAAGCTGGCAAGGGTTTCTCATAGGCTCTGGTGATCCCAGCTTTCGACCTAACTTCAAACGAACAAAAGCCTTTATTTTCAGCTTGTTTTCACGCCATCAAAACGCCGGACGGAGTTTTCGGCATCTGCGCCATAATAGCGTTTGCCCTGCGCCAGGATGGCGCTGTTACGCATAAGCTCGTAACAGCTTGAAAAATACATTTCTTCCGGAAACATTTCGATTGCTGGTTACATCGAAAAAGCCATTCTGTTTCCTGTTGCAGGCCCGCTGCCGGCTGAATGCCGGCAGGATGATTGCGAATGCCGAACAAATTAGCTAATATATTCCTAGCATTTTTGAGGCGATCTCATGGAATCGACGATGTTTGAAGCCAAAACCAGGCTGTCGGCGCTTGTAAAAAAGGCGCAGCACGGCGACAAGGTTGTGCTGACCACGGGCCGCAAAAAGACGCCGGTAGCGATGATTGTTGCCTTGAAGCCCGTCAAGGAGCGGCCTTTTGACCTGTTCCATCACCCCGGCTTCGATATTCCTGCCGGCTTCGACGAGCTTTCGGAAGCCGAGATGAAAGCATGGCGCGGGGAGAGCGAGTGAAATTCTTCGTCGATACGCACTACGTTCTCTGGGCGGCGATCAATTCAGCGCGCATGGCGCCGTGGGCCAGGAAACTCATCGCCAACCTCAACAACGAAGTCCTGGTATCCGCGGCGACCATCTACGAAATCAGCCTGAAGGTGCGGCTTGGCAAGCTCCCCGAAGCGGTGGATTTCGAGAACGATCTGGTCGGGAATATCGAAGACCGCTTAGGCTATACGATTGTGCCGCTGGAGCCGGAAGTAATGATGCGAGCCGCACGCTTTGAGGCCGAACATGCAGATCCGTTCGACCGTATGATTGCCGCGCATGCGATCCAATACAATCTTCCTCTCCTGAGCACGGATGCCAGGCTTGACGCATTCGGCGCTCGACGCCTGAAGAAGTAGGCTGTTCCCGCGGCGCTATGGATTCGGGCTCCCATCAGCCGAAACTCCGCAGTATCACTGCCATCGTATTTTCAATTCATTCTCATCGAGTCCAATGACAAACAGGCGCTTTTGTGCATCGGCGTCATAATGGCATTGCCCTGCGCTAGGAGAGCAAAATCCAATGCGATGGTGTACATGCGCGGGTTCGATGGGTTATTCTGACGCTTACACCGATGATCTTTTCCCGCGAATACATTGGTTACCTGGGCCGGCGCACGGTCAAACACCTTATCGACGCCAAGTTCATTACCACCGGCAATCTGCCCGCGACCGAGGAGCGCGTGACCAATGCGCTGATCGACGAGATGTCGCTTGAGGACCGCATCAATGAAGAGGTGCGCGTGATTCTTGAGGCGTACTCGGAAGAGATGCGCAAGTCAGGCGCGCAGTATGCGGAGATGTTCAAGAAGGTGAAGAACGAGCTGGCGCGCAAGTATAAAGCTGTTCTATGAGATTCCTGGAATGAGTGACCTGTGATGCGAATCAGCCGCGACAAGTTGAACAAGCTGGCCCACACCGTTGCCGATACGCTGGCGGAGATCGACGCGGTCGGTTTTCTCGAGGACCGCAACACGATCCGGCAGGAGGCGCGCAAGGCGCTTGAGGCGCTGCTGAACGAAGAGGCGCGGATCGACGCGGCGGCGCGGACGAAGATTTCCTCGCAGCGGAAGATCATCCTAGAAGGCTCGCAGGAGTGGGAGATTCTTTACCGCAAGTATTACAACGAGGAAGTGCGGAAGCTGGGGATTTAAGGAGGCTTTCGTACCGTTGGCGCAGGGCTGAATTTTTGTTACATTAAAGGAGTGGCCGCAAAGGCCATCCCCGCACAGTGTGGCGCTATCGTCTAGGGGTTAGGACGTGAGATTCTCAATCTTAAAACACGGGTTCGATTCCCGTTAGCGCTACCAAGTTCTATCCTGATACAGATTTCTTTCCGGACACAACTGAATAGAGACTGTTCTCCCGGTAAAAATTTGCTGCTTTGCTGCGCTGCGCTCCGCCGATATGCCGCGGGCGGCGTGGCTGGGGAAAGATGGCGTGCTTTATGATCTCAGCCATCGAGTCGGGTTGGAAATGAGAATGGGCCAAAGTATCCCAGACAACCGGGAAGGGACACGCGGCGGTGCGATGCGGGCGCGCAGCACAGGGATTTTTTTCGCGCTGGTGTGCGCGGCGCTGGCGCCGGTTTTGATTTCGCAGGCTATGCCCGGCTCGCCAACGGACAACACGCAGACGCCGCCTTCGCCGAGCGCCTATGCGGGCGATGCGGCCTGCGCGCAGTGCCATCGCAAGGAGGCGGAGTTTTATGCGCGCACGGCTCACGCGCGCGACTCCGCGCCGGCGGCGGCGGAGCACGTTCTGGGCAGCTTTCTGCCGGGGCACAACGTGATGCGCACCTCGGACCCCGATCTTGTGGTGAATATGGTGGCCGGGCGGGATGGTTTTTACCAGAACGCCGTCAACCTGGCCCATCCGGAGAACCATTTGACGGAGCGGATGGATATTGTCATCGGCTCAGGGCGGCACGGGCAGACGTATCTTTACTGGCAGGGCGACCAGCTTTACGAGCTGCCGGTCTCCTACTGGACGTGGGACCACGACTGGGTCATCAGCCCCGGAATGCCGGATGGGCAGATTCACTTTGACCGCGCGATTGTGCCGCGCTGCCTGGAGTGCCACGCGAGCTACTTCCGGTGGATTCCTCCGGATGCGAGCGACACCGCCGCGAACCGCTTTGCCAAAGACAGCCTGGTGCTGGGGATTGGCTGCGAGCGCTGCCACGGGCCGGGCGCGGAGCACGTTGCGCGGGAGCGCGCGGCTCCGGGGAGGAACGCTGGAACACGGACTTCAGAGCAGGCCGCGGCGGGTTCCAACGGCGGCGCGATTGTGAATCCGGCAAAGCTCTCCCGCGACCAGCAGATCAGCCTCTGCTCGCTGTGCCATGCCGGAGCGGTGGAGCCGCTGCGGCCGCCGATGACCTTCCTGGTGGGCGACAATATCCGCGATTTTCTGGCCATTCAGCCGTCGAAGGCCGATGAGCCGGTGGATGTGCACGGCAACCAGGTGGGCAAGCTCGAAGAGAGCAAATGCTTCGCCGGAAGCCAGATGACATGCTCGACCTGCCACGACGTGCACCGGACACAGGAAGACGCGGACGCGTTCAACCGGCACTGCCTGGCGTGCCACGCGATCAGCGCCTGCGGGCGGTATCACGCGCTGGGCGCGGCGATCCGCACGCGGTGCGTGGATTGCCACATGCCGGAACAGGAGTCGGGAAAGATTGTCTCGAACACCGGTGGGCGCACGCTGCATGGACTCTTTCGCACGCACCGGATTGCGATTTATCCCGAGGCTTCAGCGCACGTGGAGCGCGCCATCGCCGGTAAATAAAGATTCCTCTTTATAACTTCCTGATGAATAATCTTCCAGAATGTTTCTGCCGGAGTTTTTCCGGGCGACGTTGCCGGGAACAAAAGGTGAGCCTATTGGGTGGCGATTTCTTCTGAAAATCATAGCGGCAGCGAAAAAAATATGAATGCTTGCAGGTGCGTATATCAGGTATCTGCGCAAGTATTGATTTTTCCGTCGTTTCCTGTTTGGCCTCTGAATTGCATACCGAATTGCATTAATGGTAGCGTTTCCACCCCGATTTGACTGACTGACAGTACTCTATCTGTTTGTATTTCTTCCCGCACTTGCTTCGTATTCCTTTGGAGGAGTTGTGTCGATGAGAGTGTATCTCAGGAAATACTTTCCCTTTGCGCTTGCGGCTCTGCTGGTGTTTGCCTTTACGGCACGGCTGCGCGGCCAGGCCACGACGTCCACATCTTCGATTACCGGCACGGTCACCGATACGACCGGCGCGGTTGTTTCGGGGGCCAGCGTGGTGCTGACGAACCCGGCAACC
>JASHPD010000104.1 GCA_030038315.1 Acidobacteriaceae bacterium | reverse complement strand
TTACAACTCCGTCCAGGCCGCGTCGAACGGCATCGAGTTCGCCAAGTCCAAGGAACTCTGCCGCGCCGCTGCTGAAGCCGGCCTCCGTTACGTCTACCTCCAGTTCGACGGTATCGGCAACGCCGCCAACTCGCACCGCAAGGTCGGCAACCTCTTCGACGTCAAGTTCCAGGCCATCAACAACCTGCATGAAGCCGGCGTCGAAATCGTGCCCGTCACCACCATCGTCAACGGCATCAACAACGAGCAGGTAGGCCGCATCATCGAGTTCGCTCTCGACAACCCCAAGAAGATCAGCTTCCTCAGCTTCCAGCCCGTCAGCTTCACCGGCCGCGACGAGGAAATCACCGACGAGCGCCGCCAGGCCCAGCGCTACACGCTCTCGCACATGGCCCACGACATCAAGACGCAGTGCGGCTTCGGCGAGCCCGCCCGCGACTGGTTCCCGATCAGCTTCATGTCCACGTTCTCCGACTGGGCCGACCTCATCCACGGGCCCACAGCCGAGTGGGGCCAGCTCTCCTGCGGCTGCCATCCCAACTGCGGCATCGGCATGGCCATGATGATCGACAAGGAAACCAAGGAAGCCGCTCCCGTCACCGCCTTCCTCAAGATGGACCAGGTGGCCAAGGATTTGGCCAAGGTCAACGACGCCGCCCGCGGCAAGTGGCTCTCGGTCATCGGCTTCGGCCTCGCGCTCCTGCGCAACTACGACCCCTTCCAGTCGCCCACCCACTTCAAGATCACTGACATGCTCAAGAAGATGGACAAGACCTTCAACGCCACCGGCAAGAACTACGGCAGCGTCAAGGGCGACCGCACTCTGGACGACATCCAGAAGCGCCGCCAGGACCGTTGGAACTTCCTCTTCATCGCCGGCATGTGGTTCCAGGATCTCTTCAACTACGACTTCCGCCGCACCGAGCAGTGCATCATCCCCTACGCCACGCAGGAAGGCGAAATTTCCTTCTGCGCCTACAACACCGGCGTCGGCTGGCGCAACATCATCGAGAAGATGCACATGACCTCCACCCTCACCAAGTGGTATGAGGAGCACGGCCGCCACGAAATCTTTGCCGGCGGCAAAAAGGTAGGCATGTCGCAGGTCGGCCACGAGCTCAAGCTCAACATGGAGCACGTCAACGCCGAAGCCAACCACACCCTCGACGAGCTGGGCATCGCCAAGAACGCGAGAGAAGAAAAACTCCGCGCCCGCGACAGCAAGTCCAACGCGGACAAAATCAAGCAGGACGCCGAAAACCAGAAGATGGCCCGCCTCTACCGCGAGCACGTCCTGGGCGAAAAGCCAGTAGAGGGTCTCGTGCGGCTAGACAGCATCGCCCCCGCCAAGCCCATCCAACCCGCCGAACCAGTAGCCGGCGACTAGGTGCTCGCCGCACGGGCAACTGCGCCTACGGTGCCAAAACCACCAAAGGCCGCTCCCACCGGAGCGGCCTTTGGCCTTAGCTCGACCTGCATCAGAGTTATGGGATCTCATTTTTCAGTTGGGTTATCCTCAAGCTCTTGCTTGAGGAATGCCTCCAAATCAGCCTTGGTAGGGTTAATATCACGTGATTCAGGAGCGGTACGTATTTCGATTGCATGAATAGTCTTATATAAATACTCGAAGTCAGAATAGAGAGTTGCTGAACGCTGTCGCGATTGCGCGATGTAGTCCTTTCCAGCATTCCAGTATAGGTTCACCCAGTGGAAAAACATCGAATGAGCTAGCTCAGCATCAAGAGTTTTTCTGCGAAGATACAGGCCAACTATCTCAAAGAAATCAAAGACAGGGTCTGTTTCCTCAAAATTCGATCCCCGCAAGAGCGCCTTAGCGGCATTATTCCGCTTCACTAGCATTTCTGGAGCGTCAAATCGATCCACCAGTTTTAAGCACAGGTCAGCAGAAACCGAGGCGGCGAAGTTTTTAGTCTGCTCCTTGATCCCTCGATTGGAGGCAACCACGGCAGCTATCGAAATCCAGAGCGAAATAAACGCGATGACGGCAAGGGCCAAGGTAGACCAAGAAGTAACAGGATCGGCCATAGTGTCCTCGATTCCATTCGAGATTTCGTGAATGTGGCTTGGAACATCTGATTGTATCCCGAAATTGGGCGGGTGACCCGCCCACATGCAAAAAGCGCGCGTGAACGGGGTACCCGGCAGGCGTATCATTTTCGCAAGCCACTTCAGGATGACTGATTCCGTGCTGGTAGTTCGCGGGAGCGTGTGTAATAGGAAAGGGTAAGATCATGAAGCTACGATTCATCCCCATCTCGGCAGCCTTGGCGCTGCTGGCAGGGCCTGTGGGAGCATCGGCACAGTCCACTTCTACGGTTGTCCAACAAAGCAAAGACCAACCACTTCCACGTCAGGTCAATGTCACAATTGACCAGCGATCTTCAGGGGAGGCGCAATCCGAGCTACTTGTAGAAGGTTTTGGAAAGTTTTGCCCGAATGTTTCCATCATCCGTGATGAATCTAAGGCGGAATACGTTCTCCTCGCAAGCGAATCCGATCCGTGGCGAGGTTTTTTACTCCACTACTACATCACTGTCTATGACAAGCAGGGGAAAGTAGTGTTCGCAACCGACAAACATCACGATAAAGATGCTACCAAAGCAGTCTGTCGATTCATCAATGGTCAAAAATAGTTCTCTTTGGCCGGGTGCACCAGGCCCGTGTGTTCGGACGTTTCGGCAAGCTCAGGGCAGGCTTCGGGATAGCAAGCCCCTCAACCACCCACTCCCGCACCCCACTCCAGATAAGCCACAAAACCACACCTTGTCATCCTGAGCGGAGCGCCTTGGGGCCCCACGAAGTGGGGTAGGCGGAGCGAAGGATCTGTGGTTGCCTTTCCCGCATCCATTCAACCCAGAGCCCATTTCAAATCCGCAGGCTCCAGGTCGTACCAATCCCGGCTTAAATCCACCCATGCCGGGTTGCTCTCCTCAATAAGCGCGATTTTCTTCTCCCGCCGCCAGCCTTTCAATTCCTTCTCGCGCTGAATAGCCAGCGATACGTCGCTGAAGGATTGAAACCAGACAAGCCGGTCGCAGTTGTAGCGTGCGGTGAAGCCATCCTTCTCACGCCACTTGTGCTCAAAAACGCGATGGCGAAGGTTGCCGGTCATGCCGACATAGAGCGTATGGCTGCGGCTCGCCATGATGTAGGTGTAGTATGTGCGCTCGGGCATTGCTCCCATCGTAGGCGGCATGGCGCAGTCTGGCAAAGGCAAAAAACAACCACAGATCCTTCACTCCGCTGAAAAACGCTTCGTTCAGGATGACAACATTACGTGGGATAGCAAGCCCCTCACCCGTTGGACCGCACCTTGCGGCGGCGCGGCTTCTCAGCGCGCGCCTGCTGGATGAGCCGGGGCACATCGCCCTCGGTGTATCCCTTTGGGTTGCGTGTTGCCGCATATTCGCCCAGCTCATCCAGCGTCCTGCGCGCCTGCTGCGCGGAGTACGTGCGAAAAGCCTCGCGGAACAGCTCGCTCATGGTGCGGCTATCTCTCCGAGCAAGCGCCTCAGCCCTTTGTGCAAGCTCAGGCGGCAGGCTGATCGTATAGACCCTCGATTTCCTTGCAGCAACGGTAGCCATAATCGCATATTACTTTGTAATGGATTCCATTACAACAGGCAGATGACCCAGATCCCAAGTCAGTCCATGTCCACCACAAACGCCGGGTGCCCCAGGTCTCCAAAAGAAGGAGACCTGGGATACCACCTCCGCCCGCCGAACCGAAAAACCTGCTTCTGTCTTTCCTGTACCCCGCACCCGACACCCTGTCCCCGGCCTTATGCTACCCTCATCGACACGAGGATCCATCATGCCCACCGAGCGTGCGAAAACCCAGCCCGATCCGGCCATCGGCTCCTGGGTTCCTCCCAAACCCACGATCACGGAAGAGGATATGCAGGCCTTCCATGAGGCTGGCGAGCGCATGAAAGCCTCATGGCGCGAGCAAGGGTTGGACCCGGACCAGGTGGTAGACGAATACTTCGAGGAACTCCGCAAGAAGAAGCGAGATAAGAAGATCGCTTGATCGTCCTCGACGCCAACATCCTCATCCGCGCTGTTCTTGGTGCCCGCACACACGGCCTGATTGAGCGTTATACGCGAACAGTGAGGCTTGTTGTCCCCGCGCTTGCATTCACTGAGGCAGAAAAATATGTACCGGCTATCTATGCCGAACGCAGCGCTTCCGCCGCAACTACTCCAAGGAGAATGGATGAAGGCTCTCGTGCTTTCCGAATACAGGCGCCTCGACCTGGTCGAGATTCCGAAGCCGGAGCCTGCGGAGGATGAGCTGCTGGTCCGCATCCGAGCCTGCGGTATCTGCGGAAGCGATGTTCATGGATACGACGGCAGCACCGGACGCCGCGTTCCTCCCATCGTGATGGGGCATGAAGCCGCCGGCATCGTTGAGACCGTGGGCAGCAAAGTCTCCGGCTTTCATGCCGGAGACCGCATTACTTTCGACTCGACGGTTTCCTGCGGCAAGTGTTT
>JASHPD010000103.1 GCA_030038315.1 Acidobacteriaceae bacterium | reverse complement strand
CACGGCAGGTTCCCGGGATCGGCGCCGGGAGCCGTCGGCGTCATGCGCGGCGCGATCTTGATATCCATGTTGCCGCCGATTGCGCCGTTGTACCCGAGGTTCATCACGATATTCCACGGCAGCGTTTTCTGGATGTCCAGGTTGTAGGCCTGCACGTGCGGCAGCCGGTAGTGCGGATCGATGGCGTAGGTGCCGATGGCGTTCGGCGTGGAGAAACCGTTGGCCAGCGAGTAGCACGGCGTCGTCTCCGACTGGCAGACGTTGCTCTGCTCGTTCACAAACGGCGGCTGGTAGGCCGTATCCTTTGCGAAGGTTCCGTACTCGCCCACCTCGTAGTTCATGCCGTATCCGCCGCGGACGACCAGGCTCTTGATCTTCGGCACACGCCACGCGAAGCCGAGCCGCGGCGCAAAGGCGGTGCGGTAAGGAAACAGGAGCGCGGCGGGCAGCGGGCCATAGTTTGAGGTTGCCGCGCCGGCCTCTACCTGTCCTACGCTGGTAAAGTTGCCGCCGGGGTTGGTATCGACCATCGCCAGGCGGTTGTACTTCTCCGTGTACGGCGCGAAATACTCGTAGCGAATGCCGTAAAGAATGGTCAGGTCCGAGCGCGCGCGCCAGTCGTCCTGCGCGTAGCCGTCGAAGACATTGTCGCGCAGGTAGCTCTTGCCGACGGACGAGGCAATCGTGGTCTCCTGCGGCAGGCCGAGAAGAAAATCGCCCAGCGGAACCGCGCTGGAAAGCCCATACTCGGCTGCCGTGTAAAGGCCGGTAAAGCTGAACGAGCCGGTTCCGTTGCCGCCGCCGAGAAAATCCCGATGCACGCGGCGATAATCGCCGCCAAAGCGGAAGTTGTGCGCGCCGCGCCGCCAGGCAAGCGTCTCCGAGAGCGAGATGGTCTGGGAAATCGAGAAAGTCGGCTCGGTTTCGTTGATGCCGCCGGAAGGAAAATCGGTGATGGTGACGTTGGGCAGGCCGTAATTGAGCGGGCTGGAGTTGAGCGCAACGCCATCGGGACCCAGGATGCCAAGCTGCGTGGCGATATCCGCGCCGTTGGTGAAGAAGTTGGTCGTGTAGCCATTCGAGCGGTTCCAGTTGGCGTTAAAGATGTTGGTGAGCCTCTTATACCCCACCGTGTAGCCGGCCTGCAGCGAATAGGAATCCGAAGCCGTCTTGCCGCCGAGAATCGGGATCAGGCCGATGTCATCGTTGGCCGAGTGCGACCAGTTGTAGTTGACGTTGATGCTCTGCCGAAGGCTCTGGGTCTCGCCCGGACGCCGGATGCCGAAACCGCCGCCGCCGCGCCCGCCGAAGCCGAGCGGCGAAACATTCGCGCCGATGCTGCGCATGTAGCGGAAACCGGCCGCTGTACTGTTCGTCTGCGCCGTGGTCAGCAGGTGGTAGTTGTATCCCTGCGATGTGGTTGCCAGGTTGGGCAGCGGAATATAGTTCAGCAACGCGAGAGCCTGCGCAACCGGCGTCACGGTCAGGCCGTTGCCCAGGTCGCCGCTGCGCTGGTCGACAGTAGGCACAGTGGCGTATTGGTCCTCCGGGCTGGAGCTGCGCGTGCCGGAGAGCGTGAGAAAAACCGTGTCCTTGCCGCTGGGCTTAAAAAGCCTGGGAATGTACGGCGCGGAGATGAATGTCAGCCCGAATTGGTTGGAGCCGTTCGCCGGCTGATTCTGCGCCTGGCCTTCCAGGCTGAAGGGCTCGGCATTGAGCGCCGAGTTCGAGCCCTTCCAGTAGATGGCGCCGTGCGGCTGGCCGGGATTGAAGCCGCGGAAGTTGCCGCGTCCGCCGCCAAAGCCGCCACGACCGCCGCCGCCACGGCCGCCAAAACCACCCCCCGGGCCGACAAAACCGCCGCCAAAGGCGCTGCTAAAGCCGTTGCTATTGCCCAAAAGCCCGCCAATCACGCCCTCGGCACGGAGCGTTTCAATCGCGTCGCGCAGCCGGTCCTGGTCCATTCCGGCCAGCGGGCTCACCTGTCCGCTCTGGCCGTTGATGGAGACCGAGTCGCTGCTGAAGTCCGTATTGCCCGCGGCCGAGGGCAGTGCCGCACCGATGCCGGCCTCGGATTCGGTTGCGCCCGATGCGGCCTCCGTCTCGCTGTCCAGCGCGCTGGACAGGCTCAGGTTCTGCGGGCCGTTGGCCGTCAGCTCGCGGATCGCCTGCTGAATCTGCGTCTGCCCGGAGGTCTGCTGCTGCTCCTCGGCGGCGGCGCGCGAGGCCAGCATGAGGCTGAAATTCAGCGCCTGGTCGCGGCTCTTGGTGGCGTTAAAAAGCGCTTCCTGCGCGGCCGGCGCAAAGGCCGCGAACTCGGTCCGCACCACGTAGCGGCCGTCTTTCGGAATGGTCATGGACCAGGCGCCGGTGATGTCGGTGGTGGTGGCGTAGCGCCTGCCGGTGAGCGTGTTTTCCGCCGTCACCGTCACGCCGGGCAGCGGAACGTTGCCGCTCTTGACCACGCCGTGCAAGCGGCCGCCGGCAACTTCGGCTTCCGCCGGAGCCGCGGGCGGCGCAGCGGCCGGCGCGGATGCAACTCCAGCCGTGGGAGCGGCCTGCGGAGCGGGAACAGCATTTTGCGCGGCGGCAACGCATCCGCCGGCCGCAAAGACACTGATCGTAAACAACCACGCTGGAATCAACCGCCGCATCCTGTCTCCCTGAAATTCGCTTCGCCCGCCTGGAACCCGCTCGCCTGTACTCAGAGACGCGAGAGCTGCTGCAAAGGTTTACTGCCGCAGGCGCAGACTTCCATCATGCACCAGCCGGAGATTGCGCCGCGCCTCGTTGCAATCGAAGAGCGTTTCGCCGGCTCCTTTACCGGCGGCCGCGCGAATTACGTGAAATTCCTTTGACGCGGCGCATCTTGCACGCGTATAAAACCGTCTGACAGGAAGAAGCCCTATGAAAATCTATCCCCGATTTTTTTGCGCCCTTCTATGCGTGTTTTTCCTTCCCTCCTGTCGCCTGTCCGCTCAGCAGGCCGTCAGCTTTCCCAGCGGCAACCAGGCCGCCAGCGGCTTTTTGTACCTTCCGCATGGGCCGGGACCGCATCCGGCTGTCGTCGTCATCCAGGAGTGGTGGGGTGTGACCGGCTGGATCAAGCAGCAGGCCGCGCGCTACGCCGCCGACGGCTACGTTGCGCTGGCCGCCGATCTCTATCGCGGCAAAGCGACCGACGACCCGGAAGTTGCCCATGAGCTGATGCGCGGACTGCCGCAGGACCAGGGCGTGCGCGACCTCGTCTCCGGCTTCCACTACCTCGCCGCGCGGCGCGATGTGGACCGCAACCGCATTGGCGCGGTGGGCTGGTGCATGGGCGGCACTTACGCGGCGCTGCTGGCCGTCAACGAGCCGCACCTGCGCGCGGTGGCCATCAATTACGGCGCGCTGCCCACTGAGAAATCTTCCCTCGAAAGCATTCACGCCAGGATTCTGGGCAACTTCGGCGCGCTCGACCAGGGGATTTCACCGGAATCCGTGCACGATTTTCAGGCTGCGATGCAGGCGCTCGGCAAGCCCGTGGACGCGAAGATCTACTCCGATGCCGGCCACGCCTTTGAAAATCCCGGCAACAAGACCGGCTACCGCCCCGCCGACGCCGCCGACGCACTGGGCCGCATTGACCGCTTTTTTGCGGCGACGCTCAAGTAATTGCCGGAGTTCAAACCCCGGCCTATCCTGACACCTGATTCCGAACGCGGACCCGGTTCCAAAGCTGGTACACCCCTCGCATTCCGGCTATTGGTAATCTTGCTAATGTTGTCCTGCCATGTTAACCATTAAGTCAATACCGGCCGGGTATCATAAAACGGCAAAAAAGGAGCATGGAAGGCTATGCAGATTGGCACCACGATTCGCGCTCACCGACTGCAGAGGGGATTTTCCCAGGGCGATATTGAAAAGAAGACCGGCCTGCTGCGCTGCTATCTCTCCCGCGTAGAAAACGGCCACACCGTTCCTTCGCTGGACACGCTGTCGAAGATCGCCTCGGCGCTGGACCTGCCTATTGCGCAGTTCTTCTCCGACGACTCGCTCAACAAGCAGATGAACACGCAGAAGCTCTCCGACGAGGAGCTGAAGTTTCTCAACCAGATCCGGCGCTATTCGAGCAACCTGAACCGGAATGACCGCGACCTGCTGCTGACGATGGTGCGCAAATTTGCCGCCACGGCCACGCGCTGAATTACCGCGGAAACTGCGCCAGGAAAAAGCCGAACAACACCAGCACGCCTGTTACGATGCCGATGGCCGTGCGCAGGCGCAGCGTGAACTGGCTGCGGGGCACGCCCAGGCGCGGCACCATGGGCGCGGCAAAGAGCAGGCCGCAGGCCAGGCCGCCCACGTGGGCCGAAATGTCGATCTGCAATCCGGCGTGCATCACATCCGCGCCGAAGTTCACCAGGAACGGAAAGACCAGGTTGATGGCCGCGAACCAGATGACGCTGCGGCGCAGCCTGCGCAGCTCGAACTGCGGAACCGGCAGGCGCGACGACTTGAGCAGCACGATGAGCGCTCCGGCGATGCCGAAGATGGCGCCCGAAGCGCCCGCACCCACGGGATAGACCGGAACGCCGTGGTCATAAATGGGAAAAATAAAGCTATGCGCGACCGAGAGCAGATTCCCCGCCGCTCCGGTGAGCAGGTAAACCGCAATCAGCCCCCAGAAGCCCATCAGGGGCTCGGCGAGCAGCGCCAGGTTCCACAGGCACCACATATTGATGCCTATATGGAAGATGCCGACGTGCACGAACATGGCGGTGACGATGCGCCACCACTCTCCGCTAATCAAGACCAGCCCGGCGTGGTCCGCGCCCCAGTGCAGAAGTTGCTGCGTCGTGGGCTCGAGCGGGCTGGCGCCGGTGAGCGTCATCAGCAGGTAAACGGCGCAGTTGATGCCGACAAGCAGGTAGGTGGCCGGCGCAGAAGACCAGGACAGGCCGGAGCGGCGCGCGCGGCGCGGGGCAGGCTCCGGCGCGTAGCCGTAACCCTGGACGTGTCCCGATTCCGGCGGCAGAATCTCCGGCATGAAGCCGGGTTCGTACCTGGGATCATTCGCAGATGGTGGTGTGGGATAACTCCCCATAGCTCCACTCTAACAGTGGTCAGGGATCAGTGGTCAGCGGCCAGAGATTGGCTGCGACCTGCTGCGGTACTCTAGAAGGTTAACTACGCACAGCGTAAGACTGCATAAAGGGGTGTGTTTTGAGCGCGAAGAAGATTCAGCGTGCACTGTTGAGCGTTACGGATAAAACGGGACTGGTGGAGTTCGCGCAGGCTCTCACCCGGCACGGCGTGGAGCTGATCTCCACCGGCGGCACGGCGCGCACGCTGCGCGAAGCGGGCCTTGCGGTAAAGGACATCAGCGAGCTGACCGGCTTTCCGGAGATGCTCGACGGCCGCGTGAAGACGCTGCATCCCAAGGTGCACGGCGGTCTGCTTTACGTCCGCGGCAACGCCGAGCACGAGGCTGCCGTGGCCGCGCATGGCATTGCGCCGATCGATATGGTCGTCGTCAATCTTTACGCCTTTGAGAAGACCTCCGCGCAGCCTGGCGTGGCCTTCGGCCATCTGATCGAGAACATCGATATCGGCGGGCCGTCGATGGTTCGTTCCGCGGCGAAGAACTTTGAAGACGTGGCGATCGTGACGCGGGTCGCGGATTATCCCGCGCTGACGGAAGAGCTGAAAGCGAAGAACGGCGCACTGAGCCGCGCGACGCGCTGGAAGCTGGCGAAGCAGGCCTTTGCAACAACCGCCGCTTACGACACGGCGATTGCCAATACGCTGGACCGGATTGCCGAAGCGCCGGAGCCCGCGCAGCCGGCCGCGACGGACGCGACGGCGTTTCCGGCGACACTGCGCCTCAACTATCCGTTGGCGCAATCGCTGCGCTACGGCGAAAACCCCCACCAGCGCGCCGCGCTTTACGCCGACGGCTCGGGCCTGGGCGTTGCCGG
>JASHPD010000102.1 GCA_030038315.1 Acidobacteriaceae bacterium | reverse complement strand
ATCAATGGCATCGAGAGCTTTTGGGGATACGCCAAGCATCGGCTGAGCAAATTTCATGGCGTCAACCGGAACACCTTCCCGCTCCATTTGAAGGAAACAGAATTTCGCTTCAATCACAGGCACCAGGACCTCTACAAAGTCCTGCTATCCTTGCTCCGAAAGGAACCGCTCTGACGACCTTTGCTTCCTAAGCCCCTTATTTTTTAGCAAATTGTTTTATTTCAGTTACTTATTCCGATTTTCCAGCAGAAAAAAGTGTGTCTTAATGTGGTCTTAACCGCACTTTATCGACACTTATTGCGCACAATTTTTTGCTTTCGCCTGCCTGTGCGCTCTTTGTAAAAACAGAACGGCCCGGTTCCTTTAGGAGCCGGGCCGTGATTTTTTTCTTCTCTGAATTCAGTATGGCAGATTTGCGGAAATAATCTGCAAAATTGAGAAGGAAAATTTTGGGGTTTCTTGCTATCCCACGTCCGAAAACATGGACGTGGGGCACCCGGCTTCTTGCTGAATTGAGTTCCCGAAAAACAAAAGCAGATCCTTCCCTCCGCCTGAAAAACGGCTACGGTCAGGATGACACGGCGGTGGGGGTGCGAGCTTGTGGCTCAGGAGGACACTTGCGGGCGCTTCAGGCGGGTGCTGGGAGCTCTACGATTTCGGCCTGGATGGGGTTGTCGGGGGTGATGTGGAGGAAGCCGATGGTGATGGGCAGTTGGAAGCGGCGCGGGCCGCAGGAGCCGGGGTTGAAGTAGAGGACACCGTTGCGGTGCGCGATCTCCGGCTTGTGGGAGTGGCCGTAGAGGACGGCGGTGAAACCGGCTGCGGAGGGGTTGAGGTCGAGGGTTTCGAGGTTGTGGAGGAGATAGAGGGATTGGCCGGCGATCTCCACGACTTCGGTTTCCGGGAGTTGGGCGCAGGGGCCGGAGTGGTCGATGTTGCCGCGGATGGCGGTGACGGGAGCGATTTTGCTGAGTGCTTCGAGGATGGCTGCGTCGCCTACGTCGCCGAGATGGAGGATTTGCTGGACGCTGGTGAGTAATGGCAAGACTTCTGGGCGCAGGAGGCTGTGGGTGTCGCTGATTACGGCGATCCGGGTTGTTTTCATGGCGGGATTGGTCATTATGGTATGAAAAGCGTGGGATTGAGTTTTTAGCAAGTTAGCCGCGCTACGCGCGATGGCAAGTCAGCAAGTTAGCGCGAGGATGGGAGTGCGATTACAGGCCCATTTCGAGGCGGGTGCGCGGATCGAGCTGGTCGCGCAAGGCGTCGCCGAGGAAGTTGAAGCCTAACACGGCTCCGGCTACGGCGATGGCGGGGAAAAGGACTAAGTGCGGTGAGTCGAAGAGATGCGAGCGGGCGTCGTTGAGCATGGCTCCCCAGCTTGGCGCGGGCGCGGGGATGCCGAGGCCGAGGAATGAGAGCGTGGCTTCGGCGAGGATGACGCCGGCCATGCCGATGGCGGCTTGCACGAGAATGGGCTGGAGGATATTGGGCAGGATGTGGCGGAAGAAGATGCGCAGGCCGCTGGCGCCGAGGGCTCGGGCGGCATCGACGTATTCGCGCTCGCGAGCGGCGAGGACTTGGGCGCGGACGAGGCGCGCGTAGCCGGCCCAGCCGCCGATGGCCAGGGCTAAAACGAGATTGAGGAAGCCGGGGCCGAGAAAAGCCGCGAAGGCGATGGCGAGGAGGATTCCAGGCAACGCCAGAAATGTGTTCATGGCGAAAGTGGTGAGCGCGGTGTCGACCCATCCGCCGAGATAGCCGGCCAGGCCGCCGATGATAAGGCCGAGGGCGAGCGATGCGGCTACCACGGTAACGGAGATGGACAGCGAGAGGCGCGCGCCGTAGAGCAGGCGGGCCAGGGTGTCGCGGCCTAGCTCATCGGTTCCGGCCCAGTGGGTGATGGAGGGGGATTCGAGGCGGTGGGTGAGATCGATGGCTGCTGGGCTGTAATGCGAGAGCCACGGGGCGAAGAGGCCGCCGAGGATGAAGATGGCGAGCAGTACGATGCCGACTGCGGCGAGCGGCTGGCGGCGGATGCGATGGCTGAGTGTGGAGAAAAAACTCATCGGCAAGTATGAGAATACAGCGACAAATGCGGGGAGGTTTCGTTCAATAGAAGTATGAGGCATTTCAGACTGTGGTTCCTTGGGTGCGGATTGTTGGCGGCGGTTTGTGTTTTCTCGCAGCAGGTGCGGGCGCAGGAGCGGCCGGCGATGGCGGAACAGCTTTTTGCGCTGGCGAACCAGGCGCGGGCACAAGTGAGCGCCGCTCCACTCAAGTGGGATGCGGCGCTGGCTGAGGCGGCGCGGCAGCACTGCGCGCGGATGGTGGCGGAGGGTCCGATTGCGCATCGGTATGGCGGCGAGGCGAGCTTGACGGACCGCGCGGCGGCGGCTGGGGCGCACTTCAGCCTGATTGAAGAGAATGTTGCGTTGGGGCAGTATCCGGAGCAGATTCAACAGGGGTGGATGAATTCGGAGGGGCATCGCAGGAATTTGCTGAACCCGCAGGTGGATCGCGTGGGGATTGCGGTGATTGCGCATGAGGGGGCGCTGTATGCCGTTGCGGATTTTGCGCGCGGGGAGCAGGCGCTTACGCAGGAGCAGGCCGAGAATGAGGTTGCGGGGCTGATGAAGATGAGCGGGATTCGCGTGTTGGCGGGGACGGAGGATGCGCGCGCGGCTTGCGCGATGGATCAGGGATTGCCCGCGCGGCTGCATGACGGGTTGCCGACGTTTTTGATGCGCTGGCAGAGTACGGATCTGGGAAAGCTGCCGCAGGCGCTGGTGGATCGGCTGGGATCGGGGCAGTTTAAGCAGGCTGCGGTGGGGAACTGTCCGAGGGAGAATGCTGCGCAGGGGTTTACGGTGTATCGGATGGCGGCGCTGCTGTATTGATGCGTTCCTCCCACGTCGCCAAAGGCGAGGGACGTGGGGCACCCGTTGGATTGAAAAGCATACCTCAGGGGCTAAAGCCCATGAAAATTTTGTGGTGGTTTGTGCCGGGGATAAATCCCCGGCCTACCAGTCGTGCCTCGACACGATGCGCGGCTCAGCCGAAGTTCTGGTTTGCTTTCCAGAATTCGGGCCAGGGTTGCTTCAAGGGGCCGCAGAGGAAGATGTCGGGGTGGTATTCGCTCTCTTCGTTTTTTACGCCTTCGGAGTTGGCGTTGTGGGCTACGAGGCGGCAGTTGGTGAAGATTTGGTTGGCGCGCTCGGGGCTGTTGCCAAGGACGATGAGCGTGGTGGGCGCGGGGGTGGGATAGCCGACGAGCCAGCCGGTGTTTGTGGTGCTGATGGGCGCAGGCAGATGATAGGCGGGGCCGAAGATTTCGATTGCTCCGGCTTCGCCGTAGTTGCCGACGGCGATGCCCAGGTGGGCTTGTTGATCTGCTGGGAGGGAGTCGCGGATGGCAGCTACTTTGCTCACCATCTCGTGCCAGCCGATTTCTTCGCGGAGGTCGCCGCTGTGGTTGAGCGCGAAGCTCTTGAGCGGGCCGCTTGAGGCTAGCGGAACAACACAGGCGACGATGTAGGCTCCGAGGACGGCTACGCCGGTGAAGGCGATTGCGGGGATGGCGATGCGCGCCCACTTTGGCCGCGCTTCAAGCCAGCGCCCGCTTACGGCCGCGCCCAGGGCGATCATCATGGGATAGACGGGCATGGTGTAGTAGAAGCGGCCTTTGGCGAAGCCGAAGATCGCGATGGGGACGAGGAACATGAAGGCCAGCATCCGGTAACGCGGGCTGCGCAGGGCGGCGATGAGGCCGGCGATCCAGACGGGGATGGCGAAGAGATTGGCGTCGAGGAGGAACTGATCGCGGAGGAAGCCGTCGGCGCGGCCTTCGCCTACGTCGCGGGCGTGGATGTGCTGGAGGAAACGGTAGGAAACGAAGTTGTGATGGATGAGCCAGAGAAGGTTGGGCAGGAAGATGAGAAACGCGATGGCTACGCCGGACCAGAACCATGTGGTGGTGAGATGCTTGCGCGCGTTGGTGAAGAGCAGGCCGGCGAGGATACCGGCGATGTAGAAGACGATGGAGTATTTCGTCTGCAGGCCTAGGCCGAGGATGATGCCGATGGCGAGCCACCAGCGTGGATTGTCGGTTTTGAGCAGGCGGATGAGGAACCATGCGGCGAGCACCCACCAGAGGAGATCGAAGGAGGTGTATTGAAACTCGGTGGCGGTGGCGCTGGATGGTACGGAGAGCGCTACGGCGAAAGCTGTGAAGGCTTGTGCGAGGCGGTTGCCGCCGAGGTCGCGGGCCATAAGGCCGCTGAGGAAGACGACTGCGGTTTGCGCGAGGACGGAAAAGAGGCGCAGGCCGGTG
>JASHPD010000101.1 GCA_030038315.1 Acidobacteriaceae bacterium | reverse complement strand
CTGCTCCCGCAGCGCCGCAGCATATTCTTCCGGCAGCGGCTGCCGCTCAAAGCTCTCATCGCAGACCACGTGCACCGTTTCACCCTCGGCGAGCAACTCCGGCTCAGTGCCATCCGCGCCATTCCGCAAAATCCGGTAAGCGAACTTCAGCACTGAGCCGCGCAGCAGCGAAGGCCGCGTCTCGATCAGAATCTCATCGTCATAGCGTGCGGGGGCCTTGTAACGGCAGGTCGCCTCCACTACCGGCAGAATCAGCTTGTGCTCTTTTTCCATCCGGTCATACGAGAGGCCCACAGCGCGCAGCAGCTCCACGCGCCCAATCTCAAACCAGACAAGGTAATTGGCGTAATAGACCACGCCCATCTGGTCGGTTTCAGCATAGCGGACGCGGATGCGGGAAGTGATAGGCATAAACAGGGTACTGGGTACAGGGGACAGGGTACGGAGCGCAGCGTACGGATATTCTGTACCCGGCACCCTGTATCCCGCACCCCGCTTTTACGGCTTGACGTGCATAAAGACCGGCAGCTTGCTCACGTCGTTGAAGATGATGAAGGCAAAGAAAACCACCAGCACCACAAAGGCTGCCTGGTAGATGCGCTCCTTCACGGCCAGGCTGATGTCGTGCCGCAGCGCGCCCTCAATCAGCAGGAAGAGAATCATCCCGCCGTCGAGAATCGGAAACGGCAGCAGGTTCAGAATACCCAGGTTCAGGCTGATGGCCGACGTCGTATAAAACTTCGACATCCATCCCTTGGTCTCCGCGGCCTCGCCGGCAATGCGCGCAATCCCCACCGGCCCGGAAAGCTGCGAGACTGCAACCTTGTGCTCAAAGAGTCTGCCCAGCACGTCCACAATCAGCGTCGAGTTGCTCACGCAGAAATCTTTCGCCTGCGCCATCGCCTTGCCCACCGGCATCGGCTCATTGCGCAGCGGCGTCGCGCTCGCCTCAAAGCCCAGCTTGTAGCCGGAAGCATCGAGCTTCGTCGGCGTAGCCTCCAGCGTCAGCGCAGCGCCGTTACGCTCGACGCCCAGCGCCATCGGCCTTCCCTGCTCTGCCTCCATGTAAGCCAGCAGCGAGCCCACGTAGTGGAACACGTGCCCATCCACGGAGACAATCTTGTCCCCGGCAAGCAGCCCGGCCTTCGCCGCCGGCGTGCCCGGCTCCACGGCATAGACGCCAATCGGCCCCGAGTCAAGCTGCGGCAGAATGCCCACATCCGAAAAGTCAAAATCCTCACCCTTCGGCAATCCGGGAAAATACATTGCCAGCGGAATCTGCTTGCCGCCGCGATTTACCATCAGGCGCACCGTCTGTCCCAGGTTCAGCGAAGCCCGCGCCGCCACCTGCATCCAGTCGGGATTGTCCACCGTATCGAAGCGCTCGATCACGTCGCCCGGCTCCAGCCCCGCGCGCGCCGCCTGCGAGCCCGGCACAATCCACTCCACCGTCGTCGTGTTCACCGCGTACTTTGGAACCTCGTTGAAGCACGCGTAGTACACCGCCATCAACGCAAAGGCCAGCACAAAATTCGCCACCGGCCCCGCCAGCCCAATCAGAATCCGCTGCCAGCGCGGATGCGAAGTCAGCGCGCCCGGATCATCTCCCAAACGCCCGGCGTTGATCGCCGGCGCCACATCCGAGTGCACAACGTGCTTAGTGAAAGCGTAAGACACAACCGTGGTATCATTCGCCGGCGCCACATCCGGATGCGCAACTTGTGCGCCCGGAGCCGGAGCTTGACCGGCCTCCTGTGCCTCAGTCTGCTCTTTATTCGCGCCTTCCAGCGACATGTTCTCGCCCGGCAGATTCTCGCCGGTCATCTTTACATAACCGCCAAACGGCAGCGCGGAGATGCAGTAATCCGTCTCGCCGATCTTGACGCCAAACAGCCGCGGCGGAAAGCCGATGGAGAACTGCTCGACGCGAACGCCGCACAGCTTGGCCACCAGAAAATGGCCGAACTCATGGACAACAACCAGCACGCCAATGAGGACAATGAAGGCGACAATGGCGATAACAACTTCGTGAAGACTTTGCATAGAGAAGCGTGAAATCCTTCGTGCGCGGCGGCCTAAACAATCAACTCAGCAGCCCGCGCGCGCGCGCCGCGATCCGCCTCCAACACCGCGGAAATCGTCTCCGGATGCGATTCAGGCGTAAGCGCGAGCACTCTTTCTATTGTATCCGCGATGCCGGTAAACGGGATGCGCCGCGCGAGAAACGCATCCACCGCAACCTCATCCGCCGCGTTCAGCGCAATGCAGTGCGCACCACCCTTTTCCGCCGCCTCAAAGGCCAGCCGCAAGCAAGGGAACCGCGCAAAATCCGGCTGCTCAAAATCCAGATGCTTCAGCGCCGCCAGATCAAACGTCAACGAAGAAGCCGGCCGCTCCGGATACGCCAGCGCATAAAGAATCGGCAACCGCATATCGGTCACAGAAATCTGCGCCAAAATCGACCCATCGACATATTCCACCAGCGAGTGCACCGTAGACTGCGGATGAATCATCACCCTCACCTGGCTCGGCGTCACGTCAAAGAGCCGGCAAGCCTCAATCACTTCGAGGCCTTTGTTCAGCATCGTCGCCGAATCGATGGTAATCCGCCGTCCCATCACCCAAGTCGGGTGCTTCAGCGCCTGCTCCGGCGTAATCGAAGCAAACTGATCGAGCGGCGTAGTGCGGAACGGCCCGCCGGAAGCCGTCAGCCAGATGGTCTTGATCTCGTTATGCGCACCCACGCGCAAACACTGGTGCACCGCATTGTGCTCGCTGTCGATCGGCAAAATCGGCACATTCCGCTCACGCGCCGCCGCGGTCAAAATCTCGCCCGCCGCCACCATGCACTCTTTGTTGGCGAGGCCAACCGGCTTGCCCGCAAGAAGCGCCGCGTGCGTAGCCTCCAGCCCGGAGACGCCGACAATCGCCGAAACCACAAAATCCGCTTCCGGCAACGTCGAGCAGACCACCGTCCCCGCCGTCCCGTGAACGACTTCGACTCCCGTAACGCCCGCCTGCTTCAGTCGTGCAGCAAGCTCGCCCGCAAGCTCTTCCGTAGCCAGTGAAACCACCCGAGGCCGCCAGCGGACAGCCTGCGCAAACGCCTCATCCACGTTGCGCCCAGCGGCCAGCGAGGCCACGGAGTAACGCTCCGGAAACTGCTCAACAATCGAAAGGGTGCTTTGGCCGATAGAGCCGGTGGAGCCGAGAATTACCAGTCTTTTCAATGCTTTATAAAACCTCGGAAGCCGCTTCCAGCTCCCTCTTAAAAGTGCTGATGAATAACCAGAGCGTACCACAGCACCGGAGCGGCCAGCAGCAGCGCATCAATGCGATCCAGCACGCCGCCATGCCCCGGCAACAGCGTCCCGGAGTCCTTCACACCCGCCGACCGTTTCAGCGCCGACTCCGCCAGATCGCCCACCTGCGCCGCCACGTTCACCACCACGGCCAGCACCAGCCAGTACCACCAGACCTCGTCCTGGTACGAAAGCACCACTGAATCCCACCGCGTAGCAAGCTGCTCCGAGACGGCCAGCAGCGCCCAGGCCACAGCCAGGCTGCCCAGCACCGAGGCAACCGCGCCCTCCCATGTCTTTCCCGGGCTGATCGAAGGCGTCAGCTTATGCCGGCCCAGAAACCGCCCCACGTACAGCGCGGCAATATCCCCCGCCCACACCACGCACAGCAGAAACACCACCAGCGAAGGCCCGTTGGCCTGATCGCGCAGCTCCGGGAGCGTAATCAGCGTCAACCCGGTATAAGCCAAACAGAAAACCGAGCTCGTAGCATCCGCCAGCACGCGCGCAACCGGGCTGGCAAAGGCGCAATACACCAGCAGCGCCAACGATAAAATCCCACTGATGAGCCCAATCATGTCCGGCCACTGGTAGCTCGCCGCAAAGAGCGCCGCAATCGCCGCCAGCGTTGCAATGCGCGGCGGCTTGGCGCCGGTTTGGCGAGCCAGCGTCAGGAACTCCCACGCCGCCAGGCAGGCCACCAGCGCCGTGGCCAGCGTAAAGACCCACTGCCAGCGCGGCCCCAGAAAGACCACAAAAAGAACAACAGGAATCAGAACAACCGCTGTGAGAACTCTTTTCATTTCGTTCAGGGTTGAGAATACACTGCCGAAACGGGATCGCCTTCCCGAATCTCCGCTCAATCTGTCCTTTAAATGCGGGCTTTTAACCGCGGATCAAAACGAAAGCTCTGCGCAGCCGAAACGCGCACCTGCTTAAAGTCCGGATGCCGGGGATTCAGCAGGTAGTTATACTCTTCCGGAATCAGCACACTCGGCACGCGCAGCGCCGCAGAAGCAGCCTTCTCAATCCACGCATCGCCCACAGCCTGCGCACTTCGGGGCACAGGATCGTCCCGCCAATCCCGCGGAAGGTTTTTCACAGCCACTTCCGTAATCAGCGATTCCGGCAGCACAGCCTCAAAAAGCTGATAGCGCTCCAATAACTGCGGCACTTCCAGATGCACCAGCATCTCCAGCACGGCCAGCGCCCGCGAACCTGCCGCATACACCACCGGATGTCCCGGCGAATTCCACCGCCCGCCATAAAGCCGCGCGCCCTCGCCGGAAAATGCCTCGCCCGCGAACCGCTCCTGCACAATCCGCCAGCAGGCGACCATCAGGAAAAGACCCCGTGCTCCAGTCTGCCGATAAGGTTTTCCACCTCGCGCGCACCGATCTCGGTCCCGGCGTACTCCAGCGGAGTTTCCCCGCCAAGCGCCTTCTTCGGCTGGCTCATCCACAGCCGCGCGCCGGCAACGTCTCCGCCAAAGAGCCCCGCAGCCTTTTCATAGAGCCCGGCCAGCCGCACCACGCGCTCGGATTCCTCCATGCTCAGCTTTCCCGCCGATTTCCTCCGCGCCAGCGTCCGCAGCGGAATCCCGACATGCGGCGCAAGCTCCGAAATCGCCTGCCCCGTAGCCGCGGACAACGACTCCAGTTCAGCAAAAGCTAAACCATTCTTGATGTGCCGGATCAGATCCTTCTGCGGCGTGTCTTTCGCTACAAGCGAAAGCGCGGAACCAGCGCCGCCCGCCGAACGGCGTCCGCCTGCGGAACCGGTTGTCGAAATTGCGGCTGCCCTGCTCATAGCCTTATCCTAGCACGAGCTCAAGCCAAACGGCATAAATTTTTATGCCAAATGGCGCAGCCTCAGCTTACCGCGATCTTCACCCGCTCGGCCTCTTCATCCGTTACGCCCACGCTCTCGCTCAACCCGCCAAAGCGCCGCTCGCGCCGCTGGAAATCGGCAATCGCCTCCAGCAGATGCACGCCGCGAAAATCCGGCCATAGCCGGTCGGTAATGTAAATCTCCGCGTAAGCGATCTGCCACAGCAGGTAATTCGAAATCCGCATCTCGCCCGAGGTGCGAATCAGCAGGTCCGGGTCCGGCATCTGCGCCGTGTAGAGGTGCCGGTGAATATCTTCCTCGGTAACGTGATCCGGCGAAAGATGCTTCTGCCGCATCTCGTGGCTCAACGCGCGAAACGCATCCACCAGTTCCGAGCGGCTGCCGTAGTTGAGCGCCAGCGTCAGCGTAGTGCCGGTGTTGTGGCGCGTCGTCTCCGCCGCCCACTGCATCGTCTCCTGCACTTCCACGGGGAGCTCATGCGTGCGCCCAATGTAGCGGATGCGCACATTGTTCTCCATCATCCGCTTCACGTTGCCTTCAAGATAGCTCTTGAGCAGCCGCATCAGGAAGTTCACTTCCGACTTCGGCCTGCGCAGATTGTTCTCCAGCGAGAACGCATACAGCGTCAGCCACGGCAGCCCGATCCGCGAAGCCGTCTCCGTCACAAGCTGCACGCTTTTCGCGCCCTGCTGGTGGCCCAGGAAGCGCTTCAGCGAGCGCGAGCCTGCCCAGCGGCCGTTGCCGTCCATGATGATCGCCACATGATCGGGAATGCACTCCGGCTTCAGCGTGTCGTAGACCGCGCGCTCTTCCGGCGTAAGCTCATGAATGCGCAACGTGCCTGCGGTTCGCAATACAAATGCCTCGTAAATCCGGGCCTCAGCCGAAGGGGGCGATGGGCGCCTTGAATCTATTCCGCCGCCGTAGGCAAGCGGTATCCCCGCCGCTGGCCGCAAACTTGCGGCGGCAACAGTGGTCACTCTCGACGCTAGCACATCGGCGTGCGCGCCGTAAACGCAGGCAGTGTCCTGCTCGCAGTTGCTTTGAAAGGCCACGGCTTCAGACGTGCCGAAAAGACACAGAAATCACCCGGTCTTCAGGCCCTGAGGGATGCTTTTGCCGGGTGCCGGGTGCCCCATCCTTGCGACGTGTTTGTTTTTGTCGCACCGGGGCCCCCGACGAGCGATCTTTTGCTCGTTGGGGTGGAGAAGGGTGGGATAGCACAAAAGCTGAATCATCCGTTTTGTAACAGGGTACGACTTCAGTCGTGCCACAACAGGCCCAATCAGAAAATCGGGCTTCAGCCCTTGCGAGCAAACTGCTGCACAGCCGTAAACGCGCGCCGCGCGAATTGCTGCGCGCGTCCATTTTAAGGACTAAGCCGTCCGCCGCTGCCCCGCCGCTTTATCCCGCACCGCGCCCAGAAAGAGCGTCCGCTGCAGCGAGTCCAGCCGCGGAAGCAGTTGCGCCACTTCCGCCAGGAACGCGTCGGCAAAGATCGCCGCCACTTCTTCCTCGCGCCGGCTGCGGCTGTCGCGCACAAGCTGGCAAACGTCCACTTCCAGCGCATCCGCCAGCCGTTCAAGCGACCCAAGCGTCGGAATCGCCTTTCCATTCTCGATCTTCGAGATATAGGTGCGCGGAACCTGCATCCTGCCGGCAAGCTGCCGCTGGCTCAGGTGCCGCGCCCGGCGAATCTCCTTCACCTGCGCCGCCACCTGCAAACCGGCCTCAGCCTCCGGCGCGGGCTTGCCGGCCACCGGCACAGGGCCGAGGCCCGAGCTTGCGGCTACAGCCGGTTCCGGCATGTCGAGGGATTTATGGCAGCGCCTGCAGAGCGAGTCCCTGGTGCGGTACTGCACCAAGGCGCAATGCTCGCAGCGAATGACCTCGCGGGGTGGCATCTGCACCACCGAACCAGGCATCGGACCAGCCATGAGGGTGCTGTCCTGCGGGGGCGTCACGAGTGCTGTCGCCATAGGTTGTGTGCGGAGGTCCAGAGCGTGGTCTCCGCGGTGCTCTTCAGCACCACGATGGTTGCTACTTTGGGGGATCGGAACCATAATTGTCAAGTAGAAACTTAGGGTCGCGCCTAAGTTCTTACCATGATACTCGGAAAAACCCGAAAAAACACGAACCAAATCGAGCAATAGGGAATCAAACCAGTTAACAACAGGCATCCGGAATGCGAGTTTTCGGAACAGTAAGGAATGTATAAGCTCAGTCAAACTCACACCCTTGGCCGCTAACCTGCTGACTCGCCATCGCGCGTAGCGCCGCTAACCCGCTACAACGGCATCCGATTTTTACGGACACCCCGGCACTACGACGATCGAAAATTCACTTGCAGCGGTTTGATATATAGTTCCCGCATGGAAAATCAGTTTCGTCGGGAAGATGCCATCATCCTGCTCCACCAGTGGACCCAAAGCGAAAGCCTCCGCAAACACGCCCTAGCCGTCGAAACCTGCGTAGCCGCCTACGGCGAAGCCGAAGCCGACCGCCTCGGCCTCACCGGTGCCGATCACGAGAGTGACCGCGACCGTCTGATAACTCTCTACTCGACCACTGCCCTGCTCCACGACTTCGACTACGAAAAGCACCCCACGCCCGACGAACATCCTTTCGTCGGCGTCCGCGAGCTGGAGCGCCTAGGCTGGCCCGCCGAAACCCGCACCGCCATCCTCGGCCACGCGCAATACTCCGGCGTCCCCCGCACCACGCATCTCGACAAAGTCCTCTTCGCCTGCGACGAACTGGCCGGATTCCTCACCGCCTGCGCCCTGGTCAAGCCAACCAAATCCATCGCCGACGTGGAAGTAGCCGGAGTAAAGAAAAAGCTCAAAGACAAAGCCTTCGCCCGCGGCGTCAACCGCGAAGACGTGTACCAGAGCGCAACAGAATTAGGCGTAGACCTCGACGCCCACATCGCCTTCTGCCTCGAAGCCATGAAAGCCCGCGCCGCCGAGCTTGGCCTGGCAGGCGCGTCAGCGTAATCGCAGGCCGGCTTACGAGCTCCAATGCAACCTCGGTGAGTATATTGGCGATTGTGCGCTCATCGAGGATTGTGAGTTCCGCTTTTCACAGTCGCTGGTGCAAGTGTGTTTCCCCAGTTGGCAATCACTTCAGAAACATGGTTCTCTTGCCCGTCATACATATGATCTGCGCCTTGAATCTGGACAGTGTCCACACTGCTTGGACCGGCAGGTAGATGTTTAATCGCGGATTTGATCTTCTCCAGGTCATCCTTGTTTCCTACGTCTCCTTCTGTTCCCAAAATGATGAGTAGTGGACAGTGGACTCGAGTGACACCAGCATTGCTGCTTAGCTCTCCAAAGAAATCGGTGAATTCAGGAGATCTGTTGACGATATCGAGGAATGTTGCGGCACTCAGAAATGGCCCCTGCACCAGTTCTTCGGGCTTCCCATCAGCAATGTCCTGCTTGGCCTTCGAGATCCATTCGGGAGGTGGAACTCTGGTATCGGGCCGGACATCTCCCGAAACCAGTACCACTCCTGCAATGTGGGAATCCTGTGTTTGTGCTTCATATTCCCGAACGGCGTTTGCACCTGCGCTGTGACCCGCAAGAACGATATTCCTAAACCCGAGCCCTTCTGCAAAGTCGATCCACGCTGCTATGTCTCGTACCTGTTCGCTGGGGATTCCCCAGTATGTGCCACCGCGGATTCGCTTTCCTCCTGGCCATGCCTCGTCATTCCCAAGATCGTGCATCCGGGTATTACCAGTAATGAAAGTGTAGCCACGTTCTGCCAAGTCTCTGCCGATTGCAAGATACGTTGGATCGTAGAAGTTGAGAGTTGCTCCATGAATCCAAATCACAGCGAACGGCTTGGCGATGTTCTTCGGCGGAGTAAGAACTGCTCCTGAATCGGTCACGTTATCTTTGGTCTGAACCTGGACGATTCGTTCTGTGATCTCTCCAACTTCTTGACCGGCTGCCTGCGCTTCGATGCTTCCTATAGTTGATGAAGTTAAACAAAGCGCGGCAAAGGCAAGAATTGCCTTTTGAAGCCGGGGTCTGATATTGCTTCGGCCCATTACTCTCCATGCCCCCAATGTCTTGAGTTACGGAGGCAGGGCACGCAAAGTTCCGTTCACTCGCTCTAATCCCAACTAACGACTTCAGGCCAACGCGCTAACTGAGCCTCGGTTTTGCCGCCAGTGTAAGAGCCGCATCCGGCTCGTACGCGCAAAAATCATCCCCAGGCGCTACAATTTTCCTGTCCGCGCAGGCACCTGTGACCACCGTCATTCGCATCGGCGCAAAAATTGCGGTATGCTTCTGCTTCTCCTCGTTCGCGTGAAAGGAGACTCCCCATGCCCCGCTTCCAGCACATCCTCACGAGCTTCGACAACGGCGTCCTCACCATCACCATGGACCGTCCCGGGAAGCGCAACGCTCTCTGCCCGCTGCTCATGGAGGAGCTAACCGAAGCCCTCATCGAAGCCGAAAGCTCCGACGCCGGCGTCCTCATCCTCACCGGCGCGGGCCCGGCTTTTTGCTCCGGCCTCGACATGGAACACCTCTCGACCCTCCACGCCCAAACCGAAGAAGAAGGCCGCCGCGACTCGGAAAACATGGCGCGCGTCCTGCGCACGCTCTACGACTTCCCCAAGCCGGTCATCGCCGCCGTCAACGGCCCGGCCATCGGCGGCGGCATGGGGCTGGCCACCATCCCCGACTTCACCCTCGCCGTCCCCGAAGCCAAATTCGGCTACACCGAGGTCAAGCTCGGCTTCGTCCCCGCCATCGCCGCGTCCTTCCTGCTCCGCCAGGTGGGCGAGCTGCGCACCCGCGAGCTTCTGCTCTCCGGCAAGCTCATTCGCGCGCAGGAGGCCTACCATCTCGGTCTGGTCACGCAGATCGTCAACGCCGACGAGCTGATGCAAACCGCCCAGGCCCTTGCGCAATGCCTCCTGCAAAACAGCCCGCAGGCCATGCACGAGGTCAAGCGCCTTCTAGCCATGCACTCCAAACGCAGATTGGACGAGGAACTGGAAGAAGCCATCAAGATCAACGCCCACCAGCGCTCCGCCGAAGACTTCCGCGAAGGCGTGCAGGCATTTTTAGAGCACCGCAAACCCGAGTGGCCCAGCCTCCACGCCAAGGTTTAGAGCGATTTCCAGAAGGAGCAGAAGCTACCCCGCGAGCCGGCCAGCATAGATGCCGCTCTGCACGAGCCGTGCGTGCTCCGGCTTACGGTTATATATATAAACCCAGCAATTCAACTTCTCTCCGGTTGCCATCTTGACTGGATGCAATTCGCGGATAAATAAACTTTGTTGCGGAGTAATAGGATCAAATCCTTCATATTCGTCCAGTTGCGAGAGCAAACCGGCATCCTCCGCCAACTCAAACACCGTACCGAAAATCCGGCGTTTCGACTCCAGATTGAGCACCGCCCCCGGGTAGTCCCCCAAGTCATAGAGCAAACCGTTCACAAATCCTTTCCCTACAGGACGCAACTTGTCCACGGCCTGTACGATCTCAGCAGGCGCGTGCCCTGGCTGTAGCGTTCCGTAGGTGAAAAGGTAATTGCTCATTGCTCTCGCCTTTATTTTAGCTGAGGTTTTTCTTGTTTCTATCGAGAAACGTCTGGAGCTTATCAAAGTCCTGACTCGTTTCGTTCACATATTCCATGACGGACGGACGGTTCACAATCAAGCGAAGGTAATAGCGGAAGAGATTCAAGGCAATCTCATCAGTAAGCTGTTCCTTCTCAACAAGAAATGCAATCAATTCAAAGAAATTCAGGTAATCCGTAAATTTGGCGTCTTTATCGTGAACCATTGCCTCTACTTCGGCGCTTTTCTTATCGTCTGTATCGTCAAGCAAATTACGGAATCCCTTGTAATTGTCCGACTCATAGAATTTCTCAAAAAGCTGCACCGCCCACTTGACTTTCTCCTGCTGCGAATTCCGCCGATATTGGAGCCATGCAAATATTGCTGCTATTCCCGTCGCGATTCCGGCCAGTATTGAAACACAGTAATACGCATTCTCAAGGCATGACTTCCCTCCGGCAGCAAATACCATATGCCTCCCTCTCGGACAAAAGGAACCCCTTATTCAACTGAGACTAACTCTCGTATCGCAAGATTCTTGGTGGGAATTCTACAATGGCAATCCAAATCCTAGATGGGATTCTTCGCCCTAAGCTCCGCCACAATCTCCGCCGCAGCCGCGCGCGCCTCGTCTTCGCGGTCCGGCGGAAAGCTGATCGCACCCACCCGCGCATGTCCGCCGCCGCCGTAGCGCTCGCAAATCTCCGCCAGATTCGCCAGCTTCGACGCATCCATCTTCGTCCACGGATTCGTCCCCACAGCCACCTTCGTCCGAAAACTCGACTTCGACAACCCAATCGAGTAAGTCGCTCCCGGATGCAGGTAATAAGGAATGAATTTGTTAAACCCTTCCAGCGGATGGTCCGTAATATCGAAGAAAATCGTGCCGTCTTTCTCTTCGCTCCTGCCGCGGATCAGCTCCAGCGCCGCCTTGTGCCGTTCGAGCAGCGGCGGCAGAAGCGAGGCCACAAACGGCTGCGCCAGCACCTCGGCCAGCGGCATTTCAGTAAGCAGCGGAATCAGCCGCGGAATAAATTCGGAATCCTGCGTCGATTCAATGATGAGCGTCAGCTTCATCGCAGGCTCGGCCATCTCGACCGCAGCCTCGGGGCTCTCATACAGCGCCCCGTCCACAATGTTCGCCCAGTGAATCAGCTCCGCAACCGGCTTCGTGTCAAACCCGAACTTC
>JASHPD010000100.1 GCA_030038315.1 Acidobacteriaceae bacterium | reverse complement strand
GCGCGCCGGGAAAGGGATTTGCGATGATTGGCCTCGAAAGTTTTGGCAATCATTGCTTCTTTGTTTGCCGCAATGTCGGAACCGCCGGAAGAGCCAAGATTGAAAATCCGGGAGACATCCGGTTTTTGCTCAGGACGGGCAAGGTCGCGTGTAACCAGCCGCCGGACATACTCGGCCAGTGAGACGCCTATCTCGGAGGCACGCCTGCGAGCGGACCTTTGCAGCTCAGCTTCCAGGGTGATTTGTGTCCTTACCATCATGATGGCATCATCATACCACTACCGCACTCGAAACGCCTTCACCGCAATCGCATTTGGCCCGCGGCCTGCGGGCAGCATGGTGAAGAGCGATTGCGTCGCGGTGCGAATGGCGGCTACGTCGCCGGAGTTGGCATCGACGACAAAGAGCAGGTGGCCCTCCTTCGAAAACGCCAGCGCCGAAGGCCCGTCACCCACGTGCACCGAGCCGGCGCGCCTGCCGTCATCGATGGAGTAGAGCGTGACGTACTGCGATTGCGCATTGGCCACGTAGAGCATGGAATTATCGCTGGTGACCGCGCCATCCGCGGGGTCTGCGCCGATGAGGTAGGTTGAGCCGACCTCGTCCGTCGAGTTGTAGACCTCGGAGACGGAGTTCGATTCCGCGTTGAGAACGAAGGTCTCGCCGCCGTCGGGCTTGAGCGTGAGATGCGATGGCGCGCGGCCTACGTCGAGCAGCGTTTCCAGCCGGTCAGGCTGCGCCGCGCTGTCACGATCGGCCGCGCGGGCCAGCGCAATCACCATCACCTGATGCCCGGTGGAGCAGGAAACAAAAGCCTTCGACGAATCCGGCAGAATCACCGCGTCGTTTGCGCCCGGACAGCCTTCAAAGATGGCGCGCACGCGCTGCGCGGCCGGATCGACGATGCTCACCGAGTTGCCGCCATTGTTGGCCACGACGATCGCTTTGCCGTCCGGCGCGATGCGCGCATCGCTCGGCTTCTCGCCTACGCCGATGACGGCGACTTCGCGCCGCGTCCGCAGGTTGACGACGGAGATCGTGTTCGAGCCTTCATTGGCCACGTAGGCGAGGTTGCCGTCGCGGTCGAGATCGATGGAGACCGGCTGCCGGTGCAGCGGAATCGTGGCGACGACGGCGTTGCGCGCCGCGTTGATGACGCTGAGCGAGCCCTGCGCGCCCTCCGCGCCGGAGTTGACCACGTAGACTTCATTGCGCACAGGGCTGGCGGCAACGGCCACGGGATTCTGGCCCACGGCGATCTCGCGGTCCAGGCGCAGATTCACTACATCCAGCACGGAGACGGTGCCGCTGGCGCCGTTCGTCACATACGCGAACTCGCGGTAGTTGGCGGGAAACTGCGGAAAGTCATGCAGGCCGCAGCCGCTGAGAACAAGCGCGGCCAGCAGGCAGAGCGATGTGCGGAGAACGTTGCGCATTGCCTGCTAGCGAGCCTGCGTGTCCAGCGCTTTTTCCGCGCGTTTTTCCGCGCGCCACTTCAGCGCCAGCCGCACAAGGTAGCCAAGCTGGATGACCCACGTGGCCACGTAAGCCGCAACCAGGAACTGGTGATCGAGAATTGCATTTGCATCCATCGCGCTTCCTATTCCTCTCATGCCTGAACGTGATCCCCGAGCGCACGCTCGGCCTCGGCCTGCGCAACCTTCTGGTGCTTGCGCTCGACTGCGTAACGCAGCCCGAGAATCAACACACCCCAGGCAAACCACGCCAGCAGATTCCAATCAAACGGAATTAGCATCGACTTTGCCATGCCCGTGCCTGGCGCGCCGAAGAAGACCGGCGAAGGATGCTGCGTGCGCCACCAGCGGTTGGCCATGTAGACAATCGGTACGTCGATTGCGCCGAAGATGTTGAGCACCGCGGCCAGCGTCTGCATCTGCGGACCGGCGGCAAAGCGGCGCAGCAGCAGGTAGCTGACGTAGATGAGCCACAGCACAAGCGTCGTGGTCAGGCGCGCATCCCACGTCCACCAGATGCCCCACGCGCGCCGGCCCCAGATGGGCCCGGTGATGAGCACGACGGTGCAGAAGACGATGCCGACCTCGGCTCCGGCCAGCGCCCATGCGTCCGCCTTCTGCGCCACAGCGGGGTTGCTGCGCCGCCATGCCAGATAACCGATGGAGCCAAACAGGCTGACGAAGAAGAAGACAAAGGCCACTATGGCCGAAGGCACATGGTAGTAAATGATGCGAAAGATTTCGCCCTGCATCGCGTCATTTGGCGCAACGTACATGGCCTGGTAGAAGCCCCAGATCATCAGCGCGGCGACGAGGATTGCGTAGATGCCGATTGCAAATTTTTTCATGGGCTCAATCCGCCTCCGGCAGCGTATACGGGAAGATCGCTGCTCCTGTGCCGGAAATATCAGTGTACGTCGCGGCGGCGGCTTTGGGGCTCCATCGCGGGGTGGAGGGTGTGATTCGCGTCACTCTGCGTGCAGGACCGTGTCGAACAACAGCAGGCAGACGGTGGTGAAGATGATGTCGTAGCCCAGCAGCAGCTTGATCCACAAATCCGGCGCGCTTTCGCCGGTCAGGATGGCCGTTGTAGCCAGAACCATCGCCAGAAGCGCGGGGATGAAGATGGGAAAGAGGATCAACGGCAGCAGAAGCTCGCGGTTGCGGCTGCGAATCGACAGCGCGGCGAAAAACGTACCGTTGGCGACCAGCGCCCACGTGCCGAGCGGCAGAACGAGCGCGAGCAGCCAGCCGTTGCCGACGACGCGCAGGTTGTAAAAGACGAGGAAGACGGGCGCGAGAATCACCTGCACGATGGTGACAAAAAGAAAATTCGCCAGTGCTTTAGACAGAAACAACGCCGCTCCGGAAGACGGAGCCATGCGCTGCGCGTCCAGCACCTGGTGGCGAATCTCGCGCGCCCACGCCTGGTTCAGCGCGCTCGATGAAGCGAAGAGCGTGGCCACGGAAAGCACGCCGCCGGCGATTTCGCGCGCGAAGGCTCCGCGCGGATCGAAGGCCAGTGAAAAGAGCACCACCACAAGCAGCGCGAAGAAGAGCATCGAGTTGATGGCCTCCTTCGAGCGCCACTCAATGCGCAGGTCTTTCACCAGATGCGTCCAGAGGATGCGCGTCATGCGGCGTGACCTCCGGCCAAAGGGTTTCCGGCTGGATTGACTGGTTGTGCTTTGGTGAGGTCGGCGGTTTCAACAGGAACATCGAGCGCCTGCGCCGCGCGAAGATAATCCTCAGGCGAAAGAATCAACTGCGTGCCGCGCGCGCCCGCTGAAACGCTGATTTTGTCGAAGAGGATGACAGTTTCGTCCACATAAACCGGAAAAGATTTCTTTGCGCCGAAGACGGTCACGCCGCCGCGAATGTAACCGGTGAGCGGCTGCACGTCTTTGAGCGAAACCATCTCGGCCTTGCGCAGGCCAGCCGCGCGCGCGAGCTTTTTGAAATCAAGTTCCGCATCGCCGGGAATGACGGCGAAGACAAAGACGCCAGTGCCTCCCGTGGTGAGCAGCGTTTTGAAGACTTGTTCCGGCGGCATTCCGATCTTTTTTGCGACCGTAATCGCGGAAAGGTCTTCGGGATCAACTTCGTACTCGCGCAGCTCGAAGGGAATGCCGAGAGTTTCGAGAAAACGTGCGCCGTTGGTCTTCATAGCGTCGGGCTCCCAGGGAAAACATCCACGAGCTGCCCTGCCTTGAGCGCGAGCACACAGTCCGCAATCGGCGCGGCCAGATCGCGCTGGTGCGTAGTGAGCACGATGGTGCGATTCGTCTGCCGGAAACCAGCCAGAAGCGCAACCATCTGCCGAGCGCTTTCGACATCCATGTTGGAAAACGGCTCGTCGAGCAGCAGAAGTTCCGGCTGCGAGAGCAGCACGCGGGCCAGCGAAGCGCGCTGCCGCATCCCTTGCGAGTACTGGCCCACGAGACGCTTCAATTCGGGATCGAGACCGACCTGGCGTAACGCATCGGCAGGCACAAGACACTCGCGCCCGGCATAGAGGCTGGCAAAGTAGCGCAGGTTTTCTTCGCCGGTCAG
>JASHPD010000099.1 GCA_030038315.1 Acidobacteriaceae bacterium | reverse complement strand
CGCAGGTTGGCGCAATTTGTTGTAAAGTGAGTGGAATTCTATGGCACGGACCCGATGCAACGATCATGTAGTCGGCGCGATTCTGGCAAGCTGGCGCTATGACATCTCGGGAATCTCGCCGGAGATGCGCAGGGACTACGAGCAGCACTTTCTAGAGTGCGCTCATTGCCGCGCGCGGCTGAAGTTTCACCGCTCGCTGGATCTCTCGCTGGCGGTGCTGACTTCGCTGGCCACCATGTTCTTTCTCTTTGCGCTGGCGGTGCTGCACCATGTGCGGCCGCTGGAGCATGTGGCTATCAATCTTCTCGGCCTGGATATGCTTTCGATGTACGAGATGCTGGTCTCGGCGGCGATTGCGGGGGTGTGCTTCTCGCTGATTGCCTTCATCTTTGTGCTGACGGCTACGCCCATGCCTTCCTACCTGAGCGATGTTGCGGCGGAGCGGGCCAAGCTGATCGAAGAGCGGCTGCCGGCTGCGATTCGCTTCCGGTCGAGGTGAAAAAGCAGGGTACCGGGAACAGGGTACGGTAAAGGCCGGTTTGTAAGCCGGCCTTTTTCTTTTGATTTCGACATATTGGCGTTCTGTCCACAGTGCGAGTTGTATTCGGGTAGGGTGACGGAATATCCGGCTGCTGCGCCCTGTACCCTGCACCCCGTACCCTGTTGTACTTTTCGTTAACCCCTCGGGTTCCTCCGGTGGGAATGCGCAAAATTCGCCGCGCCCTGCGTCCTATAGTGAAATCTGGCGAATCTCACGGCCCGGCATAAAGGCGTGATCCGAGACGAGATGTACAAAAACGGCTCCGTGGCACTGGAGGACGAGGCGCCGGGCGAGACCCGGTTCCGGCGCACGCAGCAGGTGCTGTCTCCAACAGGGCGTCCGCGCCGCGGGCCCGGAATGCCGCTGGAGATGCCCGAAGACGACGATCTTCCGCGCGCGCGGAAGCGCTTTAAGCCGGCGCGGAAGTGGTGGAAGCCTGAGAGCACGGCGGGGAGGGTTTTTCTCGGGCTTGGCGCGCTGACGTTGATGGCAGGCTGCGTTTTTGCCTGGCTTACCGCTAAAAAATACCTGGAGCACGACAACCGCTTTCGCATTGCGGGCGTGAGCAGCATTCAGACGATTGGGCTGGGCCAGGTTTCGCGCGCGGATATTCTGCCGGTCTTCGGCGCGGATATAGGGAAGAACATTTTCTTTATCAACCTGGCGGAGCGGCGCAAGGACCTGGAGCAGATTCCGTGGATCAAGCAGGCGACGGTGATGCGGCTGCTTCCGGACCGGCTTCGGGTGAGCGTGGTGGAGCGCACGCCGATTGCCTTTGCGCGGCATGGGCAGCAGATCGGGCTGGTGGACGCCGACGGCGTGCTGCTGACGATGCCGCCGGCAATGATGGCGGCGCATCATTATTCGTTTCCGGTGGTGACGGGGATTGATGCGGGCGATCCGCTCATCTCGCGGCAGGCGCGGATGGCGGTCTACCAGAAGCTGATGCGCGACCTGGATGCGAATGGGCAGCATCTCTCGGACCAGATTTCGGAAGTGGATTTGACCGATCCGGAAGATGCGCGGGTGCTGATGCCCGAGCAGGGCGGCGATATTCTGGCGCACTTTGGCGAGGATGATTTTCTGGAGCGCTACCAGCGGTACAAGGCGCACATTGCGGAGTGGCGGCAGGAGTATCCGCACCTGAGCGCGGTGGATTTGCGCTACGACCGGCAGGTGGTGCTGGAGATGGCTGCCGGAACGACTTCGGCGGCGAACTCGCAGGCTACGGTGAGCAGCGCGACAGGAAAGCCGGACGATACGGCGAATGCCGCTCAGCCTGTGGCCGCGGCGAAGAAGACGCATGAGAGACCGGCGCATCACGAGCGGAAGCGCAGGGAAGGGAAGCGCGCGCATCCCGCGCAGAACGGCACGACGCCGATGCATCACGCCACGAGCCACGAAACGGGCGCGTGGGACCAGTAAACGGCAAGGAGCAGGCGCAAGCATGAGCCAGGCGCAGGACAACCTGATCGTAGTGCTCGACGTGGGCAGCGCGTCGACGCGCGTGCTGGCCGGCGACGTGAACGAGGGCGCGCTGCGCTATTGCGGGCACGCGGAGCTTGCTTCGGCGGGGATGCGCAAGGGGATGGTTGCCGACCTGGGGCCGGCGGCGCGCGTGGTGAAGAACGCGGTGGAGCAGGCGGAGCGCGTGGCTCGCGTGAACATCGATTCGTGCGTGGTGGGCGTGGGCGGGCCGCATATTCGCGGGCTGAATACGAATGGCGGCTTCGATCTTGCGGGACGGATGCGCGAGATTACGCGCGAAGACGTGAAGACGGCAGTGGAACGCGCGCGCGCCGTGGAGCGTCCGCCGGACCGCGAGATTCTGCACCTACTGCCGCGGCAGTTCCTTGTGGACGACCAGCCGGGAATCTTCGATCCGATCGGGATGATCGGCGCGCGGCTGGAGGTGGATCTGCATATTGCGACTTGCTCCGGCAGCGCATTGCAGAGCACGGTGACGTGCGCGAATCGCGGCGGCGTGGAAGTGACGGAAGCGGTGCTCGAGCAGATTGCGGCGGCGGAGGCTACGCTTTCCGCCGATGAGCGCGAGCTGGGCGTCTGCCTGCTCGATATCGGCGCGCATTCCACGGATTTCATTGTGTTTTTTGAGGGCGCGGTGGCGCATACGGGTTCGGTTCCGGTGGGCGGCGCGCATTTTACGAACGACCTGGCGGTGGGCTTGCAGTTGCCGGTGACGCAGGCGGAAGAGTTGAAGCGGCAATACGGCCATGCGGTGGTGACGGCGGTGCCGCAGAATGCGGAGATCGAGATCGCCAATCCGCAGCCGCAGATGCTGAGGCTGCGCATGATTGCGGAGATCCTGGAGCCGCGGGCGCGCGAGCTGCTCTATTTCGTGCGGGAAAATCTGCGCCAGGGCGGCGTGCTCGATGCCCTGGGCGCAGGCTGCGTGCTGACCGGCGGCGGAGCGATGCTGCCCGGAATGCTGGACGTGACGGAGAGCCAGTTGAGGGTGCCGGTGCGGACGGGAATGCCGGTGCGGCTCTCGCAGATGCCGGGCGAGCTGGCGCATCCCTCGTGGGCCACGGCGATCGGGCTTTTGCTCTATGCGCATCGAACGCGCGCCTCGCGCGCGGCGGAGAACAACGGATTACGCGCCAGGCTGCGGGCGATCTTTGCAGCAACGTACTAGGGCAGCGACG
>JASHPD010000098.1 GCA_030038315.1 Acidobacteriaceae bacterium | reverse complement strand
CGGTCAATTCGAGCACCAGCCAGTCGGTTACGCTCTCCTCGACCGGCACGGCTTCGCTCACCATCAGCTCGGCTACGGTTGCCGGCACCGGCTTCAAAGTATCGGGAGCGAGCTTCCCGATGACCCTCGCGGCGGGCAAGACGGCAACCCTGACCGTCACCTTTGACCCGACGGAGGCCGGCGCGGCAAGCGGGACCATCACCCTGGACAGCGACTCTTCAACAGGAAGCGCCTCCACCATTGCGCTCGGCGGGACAGGCGAAGCCGCGGCGGCGATGATAAGCCCCGCGCCGGGAAGCGTCCTGCCGGGTTCGTCCGTGACCTTCACCTGGAGCGCCGGCAGCGGCGTCACACAGTACCAGCTTTGGCTGGGAAGCACGTCGAGCGATAACGGCAACTTGGGCATCTATTCGTCCGGTTCGACGAGTAACAGTTCTGTCTCAGTGCAGGCGACCGGACTGCCGACCAATGGATCAACCGTCTATGCCAGTCTTTGGTCCAACTTCAACGGAACCTGGATATATCGCAGCTACGTCTACACTGCGGCGACATCGGCCACTCCGGCGCTGGATGCGATCTCCTGTGCCGACTCGTCCCTGGCCGGCGCGGGCTCTGACGCCTGCACCGTCTCCCTCAGCAGTGCCGCACCCAGCGGCGGTTTCGCCGTCAGCCTGGCCAGCAGCGACTCCTCGGTTACCGTGCCGGCTTCGGTCACGGTAGCCGCGGGCGCCACCAGCGCCAGCTTCACGGCAACGGCAGCGGCGGTTTCCACAGCGCAGACGGCGACGCTGACGGCCTCGGCCAAGGGCGTCTCTGAGACCTTTGCTCTCAAGTTGAATGTCCACGTGGCTACACTCAGCCTCAGCGCGTCGAGCCTGAGCTTCGGCGATGTGGCGGTCAATTCGAGCACCAGCCAGTCGGTTACCTTGTCCTCCACCGGCGCGGCCTCGCTCACCATCAGTTCGGCTACGGTTGCCGGCACCGGCTTCAAAGTGGCGGGAGCGAGCTTCCCGATGACGCTGGCGGCGGGCAAGACGGTGACGCTGACCGTCACCTTTGACCCGACGGCAGCCGGCGCGGCGAGCGGAGCCATCACCCTGGACAGCAACTCCTCGACCGGAGCCGCCTCCACCATCAACCTCAGCGGAACCGGGCAGGCGATACCGAGCGGCCTCAGTTGCGCGAGCAGCTCGGAATCGGGCGCGGCAACGGATGCCTGCACGGTCACGCTGAATACCGCCGCGCCAACGGGCGGTCAGCCCGTCAGCCTGGCCAGCAGCGACTCTTCGGTTACCGTGCCGGCTTCGGTCACGGTAGCCGCGGGCGCCACCAGCGCCGGCTTCACGGCAACGGTGACTGCGGTTTCCACGGCGCAGACGGCGACGCTGACAGCCTCGGCCGGCGGCGTAACGGAGAGCTATGCAATCAGTCTGGGAGCAGTTGTCCCCACGCTGACTCTGAGCACCAAGAGCTTGATCTTCGGCACTGTAAACGTGGCAAGCACCTCGGCGCAGACAGTGACGCTGACCTCGTCGGGCACGGGTACGGTGACGGTGAGCGCGGGCTCGGTGAGCAGCACGGCTTTTGTCCTCTCGGGAGTGAGCTTCCCCTTGACGCTGGCAGCGGGCAAGACGGCGACCCTGACCGTCACCTTTGACCCGGCAGCAGCCGGCGCGGCAAGCGGAACCATCACCCTGGACAGCAACTCCTCGACCGGAACCACCTCCACCATCGACCTCAGCGGAACAGGGCAGGCGATACCGAGCGGCCTCAGTTGCACGAGCAGCTCGGAATCGGGCGCGGCAACGGATGTCTGCACGGTCACGCTGAATGCCGCTGCGCCAACGGGCGGTCAGGCCGTAAGCCTGTCGAGCAATAGCGCTTCCGTTACAGTGCCGTCGTCAGTGACAGTAGCGGCTGGCGCGACAAGCGCCAGCTTCCAGGCGGATGTCGCGGAGGTGAGCACGGCGCAGACAGTGACGCTGACAGCCTCGGCCGGCGGCGTAACGGAGAGCTATGCGATCAGCCTGACAGCGGGTGTCCCCACGCTGACGCTGAGCACCAAGAGCTTGACCTTCGGCACTGTGAACGTGGCAAGCACCTCGGCGCAGACAGTAACGCTGACCTCGTCGGGCACAGGTACGGTAACGGTGAGCGCGGGCTCGGTGAACAATACAGCCTTTACGCTCTCGGGAGTGAGCTTCCCCTTGACGCTGGCAGCGGGACAGACGGCAACCCTGACCGTCACCTTTGACCCGACGGTGGCCGGCGCGGCAAGCGGAACCATCACCCTGGACAGCAACTCCTCGACCGGAACGACTTCGACGATTTCGGTAAGCGGCACCGGGCAGGCGGTTTCCTATGAAGTGAACCTTACCTGGGACGCGCCTGCCAGCTCGTCCGATCCCGTTGCAGGCTATAACATCTACCGGGCAGACTCCGGCAGCTCGATATACGAGTTGATGAATTCGTCAGTAAATGCAAGTACCGCCTATACGGACACCACTGTCTCGGACGGCAGCTCGTACACCTATTACGTTGAGAGTGTCGATGCGGAAGGAAACCAGAGCAGTCCATCGAATAGCTGGAGTGCAACGATTCCCTGATTCCCGATTCGCTTCAGGCGCGGAGCCATTCCGCGCCGAAAGCCTGCCGTTGGCAACCGCGTGGGCTTTGCGGATATCGCGTGTCCATGCCCTGTGGCCAGGCCGTAAATTGCGCGCTCAATCCCTTCTTTCCGGCTGCTGAAACGGATAACCCTCATCACGGGACCGAAGATCTCTTCGCGCGCGATTGTCATGTCGTCCTGAACACCGGAAAGATCTGGCCCTGATTCGCGCAGAAACCGAAGCTTAAACTTCCGGCGGCTGAGATCAGGATAGAAAGCGCCATAAAGATTCTTTCCGTGTAATTTGGCGATCGATGTGAGATATTGGCAGCCTGGGGCCACAAATCAACTTAGAATCATCACCACAATGTGGAGCGGGGGATTCGCTGAATGCTTACCAAGGACCTGGAAACTTCGGACCGGCAATATCAGATTCACTCATTGCATCATCCGGTTGATCTCGCCGACAGTCTCATCTTCGAGAGCGGAAGCGGCATCTACGTCCGCGACATTCAAGGCCGGGAATACATGGACGGGCTTTCGGGGCTGTGGAACGTGAACGTGGGTCATGGCCGCGCCGAGCTGGCGGAGGTTGCTGCCAGCCAGATGAAGACTCTGGCCTACTTCTCCGGCTACGCGGGATCGACAACGATACCGTCGATCCGTCTGGCAGAGCGCCTGATCGGGCTGGCGCCGGAGATGGGAGCGGTATTTTTCTGCTCCGGTGGGGCCGAAGCCAACGAAGCCGCCTTCAAAACAGCCCGCTATTACTGGAAAGTGCGCGGCAAAGCCGGAAAGATCAAAGTGATCTCCCGCATTCACGGCTATCACGGAGTCACCCTGCAGGCGATGAGCGCGACGGGCATCGCAGGATACTGGAAGATGTTCGAGCCGAGAGTTCCCGGCTTCCTTCACATTCCCACCTGCTATCCGTACCGCTTTGACGCAGCCGAAGCGGGCGTAACGGCAGGCGAGGCCGCGGCGCGCGAGCTGGAAGAAGCGATTCTGCGCGAGGGACCCGACACTGTGGCGGCCTTCATTGGCGAGCCAATTCATGGCGCGGGCGGCGTTATCTATCCAACGGATGACTACTGGCAGCGCGTGCGCGAGATTTGCACCCGCCACGATGTGCTGCTGATCGCCGATGAAATCATCACCGGTTTTGGGCGCACGGGGCGCTGGTTCGGCCTGGAGCACTGGAAGGTGACACCGGATATCTTGTCCTTTGCAAAAGGTGTGAGCTCCGGATACCTGCCTCTGGGCGGGATCATGGTGCATCAGAAAATCAAGGACGCGATCGAGTCCGCGGAGCCCGCAAACCGATGGATGCACGGTTATACCAATTCAGGCCATCCGGCCTGCTGCGCGGTGGCCCTGCGGAACATCGAGATCATCGAGCGAGAGGGATTGGCTGAGAACTCCGCAAAGATGGGCGATATTCTGCTGGCTGCGCTCAAGGATGCGTTCGGGGATCATCCGAATGCGGGCGATATTCGCGGCGGCAAGGGGCTGATCGCGGCCGTTGAGTTTGTGGAGGATCGCGCTACTCGGAAGAATTTTCCCGCCGAGAAGAATTTTGGCGCGCGATTGCGGATGGAGATGCAGCATCTGGGGCTCGTTACGCGCACGCGTCCCGCTGCGGGCGTGCATCCCGCTCCGGGAGATGAGGTGCTCTTTGCGCCGCCGTTGGTCATCAACGAAGAACAGGTTCACCGCATGGTGTCGGTGGCTAAGGAATCGGTTGAGGCCGTGCTTCGCCGGTAGTCTTCGCCGCTGCCCCGCAAGCTCAGCGCGCCTTGTCATCTAGGCTGCGGCGGCAAAGGTTTCGGGATAAGTGCGGCCCGGCGTAAAGTCGCGTTTGTGCTCGTGCCGTTACAGCAAAACCACAGTAGGCATATCGCGAAGCCACAGCCGCTAAGTGGATTTTTCCTCAAGAAAAATCCACCTTGCGCAAAGCTGCAAAAGGATACAGTTACTGTGGTTTTGCTCTGGCATCTCCGTTGCGCGCGGAGTCAGGCGCTGCCGATGGATTCTCAGCGCCTTCGAGCGCCATGACCGCGTATCCTGTGGCGGCATCGCTCATGAAGTGCCCCATGCCGGTGGAGGGATCGCGGAATCCGTTCATGGACGCGGCCCACCAGCTACCCTGTTGCGACTGATGCGTGCTGAGCCACGCCAGCCCGCGCTGCAGAACGGGATTCCGGACGCTGACTCCGGCTTTTTCCAGGGCAAAGGCGGCAAGGCCCGTCGCGCAGCCGTCGCTGCCGTCTACGCGGTCGGCGTGCTTGAAGAGGTCCAGCACTTCCGACTTCAGGTTCTGCCGCCTGTCCAGGGAGGATAGCGACCATCCTCCGTCTGAATTCTGCAGGCCGGCAATTTTCCGGAGCAATTCTTTGCGCTGAGCGTCGCTGAGCAGGCCGGGCATTTCTTCAGAAGCCCACAGAACATAAAGCTGGTTCATGACAGGCTGCGCGGAATAATTCCTCTGCAAATAATCGCGAAGATGCGCCACGTGCTCGCGTGTTGCCGGATCGCTGCTGTTCTGCATGGATATTGTTCCCGCCGCGAGCGCCATCATCGCGGCGCCCTGGTAGCCGGATTCGGATGACTCCCAGGGCGCTTCATGAAAGTCCTGCCACTGCCATGCTCCGGCATTCTCGCCTGTTGCCTGTTGCAGCGCCCACGCATTGTCAAAGGCGCGGCGAGTGATTGGATCGGGTTGATTCTTCTCCGTGCTGTATGCCGCCAGGATCACGGCATTCAGGACAGCCTCCGTGGAGTGCGAAGAGGCCGCGTGGACAGCATCGGTATAGTACGGCGTCATCTGCGGCCAGTCTTTCACCCGCGTCTCGATACTGTTCAGCATCTTCTCTTCGGCGGGTGTCAGACCTGTTTCGCCCAGGCGGCGGCGGAGCTCAGGGCGCGCAAAGGCATAGGGCACCACTGTATGGCAGGAGATGCAGACGGTTCCCTGTTGCAGTTTTGCCGGCGGCCATGTCTGCCACCAGGCTTCGCGGTAATCGAGATAGCTCGCCGCCGAGACAGGGCTCCATGCGTCGCGATAGGAGCCGTCCGCGTGGGTTGCAGAAGCGCGTACGCGGAAGGCTGCCCAAAGGACCGCCCCGGCAACACCGAGTGCAACGATCGAACCTGCATAGAGCAGTATCCGCCTCATGGTTTCCTCCTCTGCCGGTTGAAGGAATGTTATATGTTGTTTGTGCGGCCGCTCGAGAGACTGGGTCGGCGGCCTCTTCTCCTCGCCTTGCGCTGGCGCTATCTTCTCATCGAGTCATAAGCACGGCGGGTGTGCGCAGCGCCGGCTCCAGGACTCCCTGCGGCAATACTTCCGCGGGCATTGCGGCTTCCGCACGCTCTTTCTGCATCCGCGCTTTCTTCTCGGAAGAGATATACCGCAGCCAGTTTCTGTAAAGGGTTGCCGCGGTTGTGCGCCAACCGTCTTCGGCGCCGGCTGTAGACAGGAGCATCGCGAGTCGCGCGAAGGTCTCTTCATGCGGGCGCATGGCGGCCTCCCGCTGCACCTCCAGCAGCTCGCTCAAAGTCCGATGGTCAAAGTAACCCTGCGGAGATTTTGGATACACGCTGGCTTCTCCCCTGAGGAAGCGGCCTATGTCGCGGCGATATTCCAGCAGAAGAGTATCCAATTTATATTCAGGATGGCCTTGAAAGAAGAGGAAAAGGCTCTCTTCCTGCTTGACAAAGCAATCCACCCCGGCGCCGTCAGAGCGGCTCAGCACCTGGTATCCGGAACGAGTCAGGTCGGGCTCCCGCACGCCGTTCCAGCGCGAATGTGGCAATCGAAAGCGCGCCGGAAGGTTTGCCGTCATCGGGTGCTCTGCAATTCGGGTGCAGTCAAAAATCCCGCTGCACTTCTGGCTGCTTCGTACACGCTGAATTCCATCCATGTACAGAACGGCGGCGTGTGCGGCCAGGCACGACCAGATTGTGGAGTAGGTTTTCTTGCGGGCCCACTCCACAACACTGGCAAAGCTGTGCCAGAAGGGCTCGTCGGCCAGATTGGGCGCGATCGGTTCCTTCCCTGTGACAATCAGCCCATCTAATTCGGTATCCCACAGCGACTCGGTGCTTCTGTATTTCTGATCGATGTGATTCTGAGCCGATGCGCCGCGAGGAATTCCGGAAAGAGAGTAGAGCACAAGGCTGACGGAGAATCCATCCGAGGCTGCGCTCAGCAAAGAGAGGAATTGCTGCTCGGTGGCTTCAAGGGCTGCATCCGGCATGTTGTTTACCAGCCCGATCGTCAGGCTTCTGCTGCGTCGTTCCATGCACTCCGCCGACGGGTTGGCGCAAGACGCGGTACATCGCAATGGATCGGAGCCGGAATGAGGTAGATTCACTGTAACTGGCATGGAGTCTCCCTTGAAGCCGCAAAGAGGTAAGTGCGTTAGCTGTTTCGCCCGGCTGCCCGCCCGGCTGCCCGCCCGGCTGCCTGGAGTGCCTGGTCCAGATCGGCAAGGATGTCGTCGATGTGCTCGATGCCGACGCTGAGGCGGATCATCTCCGGCGTCACGCCTGCGCTGCGCTGCTCCTCAGGCGACATCTGGCGGTGCGTAGTGGAAGCCGGGTGACATGCGAGAGACTTGGCATCGCCAAGATTGACAAGGCGCATGACCAGGTCGAGCGCATCGTAGAATTTGACCGCGGCAGGAAAGCCGCCCTTGATGCCGAAGGCCATGAGCGAGCAGGCTTGTCCGCGCAGGTATTTTTTTGCCAGAAGGTGATACCGGCTCTCAGGGAAGCCCGCATAGTTCACCCAGTCCACCTGCGGGTGACTGCGCAGAAATTCAGCCACACGCCGCGCATTTGCAACGTGGCGTTCCACCCGCAGCGCCACCGTCTCGATTCCCTGCAGCAGCAAAAATGCGCTCAAGGGTGAGAGAACGGCTCCCGTGGTGCGCTGGTACATGCTTCGGCAGCGCCCGATGTAGGCGGCTTTGCCGTAGTGATCGGCATAAACCAGGCCGTGATAGGAGGCGTCGGGCTGCGTAAACATTGGAAATCGGGCAGCATGATCCTTCCAGGGAAAGTTGCCGCTATCGACAATCGCTCCGCCGAGCGTCGTCCCGTGGCCGCCGAGGAACTTGGTAAGCGAATGCACAACAACATCGGCGCCGTATTCGATGGGACGCAGCAGGATGGGCGTGGCCACGGTGTTATCGACGATCAGCGGCACGCCATGACGGTGAGCCACATTCGCCAGCGCCTCAATGTCGCAGATATTGCCCGCCGGATTGCCAACGCTTTCGCAGTAGACGGCGCGCGTCTGCTCGTCGATCAGCGCCTCGATGGCTTCCGGCTGATCGGAGCTTGCAAAGCGAACGCTGGTTCCCTGCTGCGGGAGCAGATGAGCAAGCAGCGTATGGGTGGTGCCATACAACTGAGGAACGGAGACGATGTTGCTCCCGAGGCTGGAAACATTGAAGAGCGCGTATGACACGGCAGCCTGCCCGCTGGCGACGCATAGCGCCGATACGCCGCCTTCAAGCGCGGCAATGCGCCGGTCGAGAACATCCGTGGTTGGATTGCCGATTCTTGTGTATCGGTACCCCTCCGCTTCCAGGTTGAAGAGCGCCGCGGCATGGTCGGCGCTGTCGAACGCATACGAAACGGTCTGATAGATCGGCACGGCGACGGATCGCGTTGTCGGATCTACCTGGTAACCGCTATGAATGGCAATGGTCTCTGGTTTCATCTTGTTCCTGGGCGCAACAGGCAAGGTTGCCGCCTGGTGCGACTGGTGCGAGTCGTTGCCTGCCGGGCTCCTTGCCGGAGATTATCTGGCCGCGGGACTTTCCCCTCTCGGCACGATGCGCGTGATAGCGCGAACCACATCGTGTATGTCCGCTTCCGTGGTTTTGAAGCTGGTAATGCAGGCGCGCACTGCGGAAAATCCATTGAGATGGACTTCGGACATCCACACAATCTGCTCTTTCTTGAGCTCTGCGAGAAATGCCGGAACGTCAAGCCCGTCTCGCGTGAAACAAACCAGCGGAAACGGCGTCTTGTTCACGACTCGCCATCCGGCGGCCGTGAGGGATTTCCGCAGTACATTGCCCATGCGGGCCTGGTGCTCGATCATGGCTGCCATACCGGGCTCGCCGCGTTCCGCAAGGCTCATGAACAGCTTGAGTCCCGCAAATCGCCGCGACCACTGAACCGAATGGGTGTAGGGATCGAATGTTGTGTCGCCGGCGCTGCCCGGCATATATGCTGCGGCGGCGCGAAAGGTGCGCGCGACAGTCTCCGGATGGCGGCAGAAGAACATCCCACACGCCATCGAGACGGAGAACCACTTGTGCGCGTCGCAGGTAATCGAGTCGGCGAATTCTATGCCGGCAAGATAGTGCCGCAGCGAAGGCGCAAGGATCGCCGCTCCACCCCATGCGGCATCCACGTGAAGCCACATCCCCTCGTCCCGGCAAAGCTGGGCCAGCTCCGGCAGGGGATCAATCGCGCCGGCCGCGGTAGTGCCGGCCGTGCCCACCACCATCAGGGGCGCGAAACCATTCTGGCGATCCCGGCGGATCTCCCTCGCCAGCGCGTGCAGGTCCATCCTCAGGTCGGAGCTCGTTGAGACCGCCCGTATCGACTTGCGCCCGAGGCCCGTCAAATGGGCAATTTTGCTGAAGGAATGATGAGCTTCGGCGGAAAGATAAATGACCGGCGCGGCGCTCAGGCCTCGAAGCCCATCGTCCCCGTAGTCGGGAAAAGCATCTGTTAGAGCGGCAACAACAGCGGATAAGTTTGCCTCTGCGCCTCCATTGGTAAAGGTAGCGATTGCGTTGGAAGGCAGGCCGAACCGGCCCGCAAGCCAGTCGAGCGTATGCCGTTCGATTTCATTCGGCGCGGGCGCAGTTCGCCACGTTGCAAGCTGCGGGTTATAAGTGGCAACCAGCGCGTCCGCAACCACGGAAGCAAACGTGGTGCTCGGGTTGAATAAGCCAAAGTAGCGGGGATGCGTGATCTGCACCTGCCAGCGGCGCAGCATCTCTTCCACATCGGCGGCAACATCTTCCAGCGGAATCGGCCGGCTGAAATCGTACCTGGCCGCCAGATGATCCCGGACCTCCCGGGGAGCTGCATCCGGCCAGATCGGCCCTTGATCGATAAGGGCCTGTGTTCGTTCAAATTCCTTTTGAAGCGGATCGATGAGCATAGAAGATTCAGGCAAACAAGTTATCGCGCGCCGGTTGTCGTAGAGGACGGCGCAGCTCTTCTCCGTGCCGTGAGGTGCGCGGCGCTCCACGCGCTCAGGGATTCTTTGCAGCTCTTGCAGAACCGCAAAAGCCGCCCCGGCTCACAGGCGGAACTGGCCGGCCTGTATGCGCTCGTAAAGAGACCGGTCGAGTGGATGTAAAGCCTGCGTCTCCGGATTGTCGAAATAGATGGCATCGCCGGTAAGGTTTGGGTTGTATTCCTGGCGTATCAGTTCGCTTTTCGAGTACTTGAATGTCCCGGTGATCTCGCAATGACTCCGAAAGCGCAGGAATGCGGGACGCGCATACGGCGGCAGGGACTTTACCAGGTGTTGCCGGAGCGCGGGCAGGTCCGGATCGCCGTCCACAGTGAGCGCGGCCATGCCGATGCGGCCTTCCGCGCCCGCAATTTTCACGCCGTAAACAATCGCGTGCTTCACGCCGGGGAATGAGCAGAGGGCTTCAGCGACTTCCGTTGTGGCCACGTTCTCGCCCTTCCAGCGAAATGTCTCGCCGATGCGGTCGACAAAGTAGAAGAATCCCTTTTCGTCCCTCCGCATCAGGTCGCCGGTGCGAAACCATAGATCGCCGCGCTCGAAAACATCCCGCAACAATTTGCTTTCCGACGCCTTCCGGTCTGTGTAGCCTTCAAAGCGGCTGCCTGCCTGGGATGGATCGCCGGTAACGCGAACGAGCGCTTCACCCGGCTCATTCGGCGCGCACGGAATGCAGAATCCCTGCGCGTTGCGCACAGGTTCGGCGCGCTCAACGTGAAACTGAACCAGAACCGGGGAAAATCGATGCGCCAGGTACGGCGGAATTCGACCGATTGCCCCCGGTTCTCCTTCCACATTGAATAACGACAGCCCACCTTCGGTGGACGCATAGAATTCGAGGATGCGCGGGATTTGAAAGCGTTCCTGGAACGCGCGCCAGACATCCGCCGACATGCCGTTTCCGCAAGCGATGCGAATGCGATGATTGCGATGGTCTGATGCCGGTGGAGCGTGAAGCAGATACCGGCAGAACTCTCCGATGTACTGAAACATCGTGCAGTCCCAGCGGGTCACGTCATCCCAGAACCGGCTGGCGGAAAAGGACTCGCGTAGAACAACACTGGAGCCGCTCACAAGCGCGGCGCCGGGAACGAGCACGCCGCCGATGCTGTGATACATCGGCAGGCAATTATAGATTCGATCTTCCGGCTGGATATCGAGCATTCCGGAAAACCACAGGGCCCACTGCAGAATCCGCGCATGGCTGACATTGGCGGCTTTGGGCAGGCCGGTCGTGCCGGATGTGTAGATGTAGAGCGCAACATCGTCGATCGAGAGCTGCGGCCGCTCTGCTTCCGTCAGCCTGCCGGCCGGCAACCGCTGAACAAGGGAATCTATTCGGGCGTATGAATCGTGATCGGCTCCGTGAATCCAGATTTGCGGTTCACAGGTGAGCCCGGCCAGTGCCGTCGCCATCGAATCAGTGCATTCGCTCGCTACAATCAGGTGCTTAGGCCGAACCACGTTGACGCAATGGGAGAGCGGCAGGCCGGCGAGATTGGTGTTGAGCAGGGCGGCAACACCCCCTGCCGCTGCCACGCCAGCCCAGCAGGCAAAATACTCGGGCCGGTTGGTCATCAGCAGGCCCACCACTTCGCCTTTCTTGATGCCTTGCTCCAGCGCCCACCGGGTGTACTGGTTTGCTCGCGCTGTAAGCTCTGAGTATGTAAAGCGCTCGCGATCCGAGAGCAGCGCGGGTGCGTCACCCAATCGGTCGGCAAGCTCCTCCAGAATCGACGGGAGCAGGCGATGCGGCTTGCGGGAGATCTCCGCTGTGCGTTCGAGAGCCCGAAGCCATGCCCGCGCAGGTTTTTCGGCAGCATTGGGTACAGCCACTGCGCTTTGGGTCACGCCGTGCTCCCCGCGTCCACTGTGATGACGGTTCCGGTGATGTTCTTTGCCTTATCGCTCAGGAGAAACTCGACGGCATTCGCAACGTCCTCAACTTCGGCTAACCGGCGAAGAGCGCTGCGTCGCGCGATTTTGTCTCTCTGCTCCTCACCAAGGCTGCGCGTAAGCTCCGTATCCACAAAACCGGGTGCAACCGAATTGACTTGGATGCTCAGCTTTCCTACCTCGCGCGCCAAAGACCGGGAAAAGCCCAGAAGAGACGATTTCGTCGCGCCATAGACAGAGAGCCCGTTGTAGCCGGTGAATGCCATGATCGATGACACGTTCACGATGCGTCCCTCGCCCTGGCTCATCATGCTGCGGACCACGTATTTGGTGAGCACGATTGGCGAAAGCATGTTGACGCGCACAAGCTGCTCGATCTGTGAGGTCGGCATCATGGCTAAAACCCCTTCAAAGCTGATGCCCGCGTTGTTCACAAGCCCATAGATTGGCCCATGCTCTTTGCGCAACTGCGACACGAAACGTGGAATCTTCTCAATTTCGGCAAGATCGAACGGGCAAAAGATAAAAGAACCTGGATTCAATGCTTCTGCCTGCGCGCGTACTTCATCCAGTTGGCTATTGTGGCTGCGCGCAACCGCAAGGACTCGATAGCCCGCGGAAATGAGCTGCCGGGCAATCCCCAACCCCAGGCCGCGGCTCCCGCCCGTAACCAATACGTTACGCATTTCGGCGCATCACCTTCCCGGAACCGCCGAGCCCAAGCATGGGAACAATGTTGATAGCCGCGGGAACCGTGTGCGCCGGTAAAAGCTCGCGGCAGAACTGCAAAATGTCCGCCTGAATCACGGTCACGTCGTGCTCAATCGGCGTGCAGTCTTTTCGCAGAACCACATCCGCAACCACCAGCGCGCCGGTGATGGGGCTCTTCTGCCCGCGGACGACGCACATCTGCACATCCGGATGCTGGCTGATGACCGCTTCCACCTGTTCGGGATAAACCTTCAGGCCGCCGACATTAATCACGCCATCGCGCCGGCCGGCAAAATAGTATCGGCCATCCCGCAGCTCAACAAGGTCGCGAGTGTCTACAAATCCGTCCTTATCCTTCAGTAAAGGCGCATCGCCTCCGAGATAACGGCTCGCGTTGCCCGCCGAGCGGATTCGCAGAGTGCCATCCTGTACCTGCATCTCGACATTGGGCGTGTTCTCCAGTGTTTCTTCCGGGAACCCCGATGCGCCATCCGTCACTTCAAACGCTACTCCGGCTTCCGTGGAAGCGAACGCATGGACGATTCGCGCCTCTGGATAGGCGGCCCTGAGATTTTTGAGAACAGCCTGATCGATGGCCTCCCCTGAGAGACGGATATATTTCGGCTTGAGCAGATGAGCCGCAGGGGACATCAGCGCGCGCCGCCATTGCGAAGGCGTGCCGGAAATATGGGTCACGCCGCATGAGGCAGCGCGGGCCAGAAAATCCGCCGTCGGCTCTTCGGCGGAAGAGAGCACCAGCGATGATCCCGTTAGAGCTGCGCGAAGCAGTATCTGGAGTCCGCCATAACGGCGGATGTCATAGAAAGTACTCCAGACAACCTGGGCATTCTTCGCGCTTCGGGATCGGATTGCGGATGTCAGGCTCGCAAGAGTATGGGCAACCAGCTTTGGCAGTCCGGTGGTTCCCGAGGTCATGAGGACCCACTCCGTTTCCAGCTCTGCTCGCCCGTACTGCTCGCAGGGTTGAATGTTTTGGCTGCACGCGCTGAACATCATGGAACGCGGCCGGCCAAGCTGGGTCATTCCGTGATCGGTCACGATGCCGTCCACTTCGGCCGTTTCGATCACATAAGGTAGATGCTCCAGCGGCATGTCGGGCGGGCAAAGAATGACTCGCCGCGCCAGGCCGTCCAGCTCCATCAGCGCAGCAACCGTTGCGAGTTGGTTCTTAAGCGTAATGAGCACAGATCGCCCCTGAAGTTCATCGCCCCGGCCATAGAGAATGGAACCGCTGAGAAGGTCGGGCCATTCGATGTGCTGCTCGGGGCTTTGCACAAAACTGCCAGGCACGCTGCCGGAATCACGCAGCAGGGCCGCTAGACTCATAGCGCTACATTGTGATGTTGTCATAGGCATGATTTTCTCCAGGCTTGGAAATCAGGTTCAGAAATCAGGTTTGGAAATCAGGTTCAGGAAATCAAGAGAATCACCCGCACACCTGTTCTTTGTGAGCGCGCTTGCCGCGCCCTTACTGCATGGATGTGGAACTGCGCTGGCTTGCATCTTTCCGCGCGCCAGAGACGGAAGAGCCCAGTGGCTTTAGGAACTCGTTGAAATTCGCCTGATTGCGGCGTCTTTCCTGGTGATTTTCGTTTCTTGCCGTTCGCGATCTGTTTGAAGTGCGGTTCTGGCCGCTGTTTATAAGGGTTTGCCAGGTCTCAGGCAGTATCCCCGCGGCCCGCGGCCGCTGCTCAGGCGCACTGCTGCCTGAGCCTTGCCGGTGGTTGAGCGAGGAG
>JASHPD010000097.1 GCA_030038315.1 Acidobacteriaceae bacterium | reverse complement strand
GACGGCTCCGGCGTCCGCAGGCCCGGCGACGGTGGACGTGACGGTGACGACTCCGTACGGGACGAACACGACGAGCGCGGCGGACCAGTTTACCTATACAGCCGTAACGCCGACGCTGAGCTTCGCGCCGATCGCATCGCAGAGCTACGGGAATGCTTCCTTTGCGGTGTCAGCCACGTCGGCGAGCAGCGGCGGGGTGACGTACTCGATTGTGAGCGGTCCGGGGACGATCTCGGGCGACAAGGTGACGATTACCGGCGCGGGATCGATCGTGATCGAGGCCAGCCAAACCGCGTCGGGAGACTATGCCGCGGCCACGGCGCAAACCACGGTCTCCGTGGCCAAGGCCGCGCTGGCGGTGACGGCGAATCCGGCGACGATGCCCTACGGCGGCCCGCTGCCCGCGCTGAGCGGCACGCTGAGCGGAGTGGTGGGCAATGACGGGATCACGGCGAGCTACTCGACCAACGCGACGGTTACTTCCGCGGCGGGCGGAACGTATAGCGTGACGGCAACGCTGAACGATCCCAACAACCGCCTGAGCAACTACACGGTGACCAACACGCCCGCGGCTTTCACCATTACGCAGGCCGCGCAGACGATCACCTTCACGCTGGCTTCGACGATGACGTACAGCCCGGGCGCGACGGTGGCGCTGGGCGGCAGCGCAAGCTCGGGGCTGGCGGTCTCGTACGCGGCTTCGCCGGCATCGGTGTGCGCGGTATCGGGCAGCACGCTTTCCATCGCTGGAGCGGGCACGTGCGCGGTAACGGCCTCGCAGTCCGGCAATACCGACTACACCGCCGCGCAGAGCGTCGCGCAGAGCATCACGATCGGCAAGGCCACACCCTCGGTACGCTGGCCGGCTCCGGCCGCGATTGTCTACGGCACGGCGCTGGGTTCGGCGGAGCTTGACGCTACGGCTTCAGCTCCGGGGAGCTTTACGTATACGCCGGCCGCGGGCACGGTGCTGGCGGTTGGGGCGCACACGCTTTCAGCCGCTTTCACTCCGACCGATACGGCGGATTACAATACGCCGGGCGCGGTGACGACGAGCCTTTCAGTAACCGCGGCGACCCTGGATGCAGCCGCCAACAACGCGACAAAGGCCTACGGCACCGCGAATCCATCCTTTACCGGATCGGTGAGCGGTGCGGTGAACGGCGACAGCTTCACGTCCAGCTACGCAACTGCCGCCACGCAAAGCTCGCCGGTGGGCACGTACGCGATTGTGCCCAGCGTGACGGGCGCGGATTTGAGCGACTACACGGTGCGCACAACTGACGGCACGCTCTCGGTGACGCAGGCTGCTTCGAGCGTTGCAGTCGCCGCCAGCGCCACAAGCCTCACGCCCGGCCAGAGCCTCACTTTGACCGCCACGGCGGCAGACGCCACGCCGGACAGCATTGGCACGCCCACCGGCACGGTTTCTTTCTTCGACGGCACAACGCAGATCGGCACGGCCACACTGTCGAACGGGGTGGCGCGGATGAGTATCAGCACGCTTGCAGCCGGCGTCTCGCACTCGCTCACGGCTACCTACGCAGGCGATACGAACTTTGCCGGGTCCAGCGCGAGCGCGCCGGTTTCGGTGACCGTCGGCACGCTGGACTTTACAGTCACGGCTCCGCCGACCACAACCCTGACCGCTACGTCCGGCGGCACAACGACGACGAGCTTCAGCATCACGCCGACGTACGGCTCCTACCAGGGGACGGTGAACTTCTCCATCACCGGCCTGCCCTTCGGAGCTACGGCAACCTTCTCACCGGCGAGCATTCCGGCTGACACTTCGACACAGCAGACGGTTACGCTGACCATCCACCTTGCCCAGCCGCAAGGGGCTTCACAGCAGGCCAGCATGACCGGCCGGACCAGCCGCTTGTGGCGCTCCGGCGCGCCGTTTGCGCTCGGGCTTCTGGTCCTGCCCTTTGCCACGATGCGCAGACTGCGCAAGTCGCTGCCGGGCCGCGCCACCCTGTTGCTTATGGTCGCGGCTGCCGGCCTTGCCGGCACGGCATCGCTTTCCGGCTGCGCCGCCGTGAGCGGCTTCAACGCAACGCCCGCGCAGAGCTACACCATAACGGTGACGGCGCAGGCCGGGCCGGTGACGCACAGCTTCCAGTTCAACCTCAATGTCCGGTAGCCGGAGGTAGAAACAGCAAGCAGAAATAGAACGGCACACTGTTCCACGAGCAAGGGCTTCCATGACCTGCGCGGAACTCTGTGCCGTTCGCGCTTTTGCTTCCAGGCAGCGGGCCGCGCCGGCGTTCAGGGCTTGTATCTTATTTGCGGAAGCGCGAGGCGCTTTAAACGTCTGTGCTATCTCTATGGTCGCAGTGAGGAATAGCTCGAAATGAGGCGTTTTCAGACAGAATCCATAGTATAGTTGTACCGCTTTGGTAACCTATCCGTGGTTATTCTTGGCAGATAGGCCTGTAAATTGCAATATCTTTTGCCGTGCGCACTTGATAAAACAAGCAAATATCGCCTGAGTATTGATTTGAGATGGAAACACGAACCTGGTTGTGAAGCGGTGCGTGTGCAGGGCGTTGATGTGAAAGGAAATTTGCAGGCAGTAGAGTTCCTACCTCCGAAGGGCCTTCACTGCTGTATTGAAGTACACAATTTGATAAGGCGGCGCTTTTAGCTGCCATATCCGGGATGTGAAGGCCTCCCCTGTTAGGGTCCCGGAATTTTGCCATGGTTCTCGTGCAGGAGCAAACCTGCGTGCAACTGGGATTGGTGAAAGCGCAATTTAGGGCTTTCAGGCAGTTACACGGCCAGACACGCGCCTGCTCATTCCATGGAAATGACAAAACCGCCGATAGGCACCTGCCGATTCCCAGGAATCGAGGAGTTATCCCTGTCGAGCGACATACAGTCCATAGCCCTCACGCGCGAGCACGGTTTTTCCTGCCGCGGGAGCCGCTGGACGAGGAGGGAGGTCGAGAATGGCAACACTGCGTGAGGTTTCACTTGCCCCGATCCGCGTTTTTCTTGCGAATGGCCAGACACTCTTTCGAGATGGTTTGAAGGGTTTGCTTGAAGCGGGCGGATTCCAGGTGGTGGGAGAGACCGCGGATGGCGAGGCCGTGGTTTCCCTGGCAGAAAAGACCCAGCCGGACGTGATCCTGCTGGATCTGGCAATGCCGCGGCAGGACGGGATCGAGATTCTGCGGAAGCTATCGGCCGCGGAGATTCCCGCGCGCACGCTGCTTCTGATGTCTTCAACGGAAAGAGAGCAGGTGGTTCGCGCTTTCCGATTGGGCGCGTATGGAGTGATTCCGCAGGGAGTGACGACCCAACGGCTGTTTGAAAGCATTCGGTGCATCGTATCGGGGAATTACTGGATCGGAAAAGAGAACGTGTCCGACCTGGTCAAGGCGCTGCGAGGGGATGGCTCCCAGGAGGGACTCGCGAAGCATAGGCGGTATGGCTTGACGCCGCGCGAGCTGGAGATCATCACGCTGGTTGTGGCCGGCTATTCGAACCCGGAGATTGCGCAGAAGCTATCCATAAGTGAGCAGACGGTAAAACATCATATCAGCAATATCTTCGATAAGCTGGGCGTTTCAAACCGGCTCGAACTCGCTCTTTTCACTGTGAATCACAAGTTAATCGATACGGATTGATGAGATGGATCACTAAAGATCATGAGTTATGAAGGATGACGAGCCATGGGGTTTCCCGCGCTCTTTTTGAATGCCCGGAAAGTAACCATTCACTCGTCCCTGAGATGAAATTCAGTAACTCCCCAAGGTTCAGTGGCACGTGGCACTATTCAGTATCATGCTGGTACTACTTACGGGCCATTGTCATGGATGTTGAACATAAGTAGGCTGGGTTCACATTCACGGATGAGAGGGAACGTGAACCATCTTGCAGGAGCTTTACCGAGGCAGGATGCAAGGACGAGCCTGAATGGAAAACGATGCGGGGAAATTTTCAAGATCGACCGGGATCGTTTTTCGCAAGAGGGTTACACGGGCCCACAGGTATGAAATCAACACGGCGGTGCAGTATCGCGCCAAGGGGGAAAAACAATGGCGCGAGGGGACTGTAGAAAACATCAGTATTTCCGGCGTGTTGATCCGTACTGCGAATTTGCCGGCGTTGGGAACGGCGATGGAAATGAAGTTCTCACTGCCAGTCCATCTGCGGGACGAAAGCGCCGCGGAGGTTTTTTGCCGAGGTTCAGTAGTTCGATCCTCGAAATGTGATGAGCCCGGCGAAGCTGCCCTGGTGGCAGCCAAGATCGAGCATTGGCGATTTTTGCGGAAGAGAGAAAAGTTGGAGCAACAAGATGTTTCTCTGACGGCCAGTTTCTGAGGTTCGACTAGGGGGTCGTTTCACGGACAGGCTTTGATCCCGAATGGAGGCACTGTTTTGCAGCCGCATTTCAAGCGGGTGCGGAGCGGCGCTTGAGCCGGGATTGGCAGGCGATGGGCTATGTAGCCCACAGGGCGAAGCTATGCCTGGCCGACGCGATTCATGCTCGAAGCCACTAACGATCAATCCTGAACAAGAGGAGACAAGTGAAATGGTGACGGCAATCGATGGCGTAGAGGACGAAGTGGGCTTGCCCTGGTGGGCGATCTATACACGCCATCAGCACGAAAAGACCGTGGCAGAGATATTGCGGATGAAGGGCGTAGAAGTATTTCTGCCGTTGTATGATTCCGTCCGGCGCTGGAGAGACAGACGCAAGCTGCTGCAAGTGCCGCTTTTTCCGGGATATGTGTTTGTGCGCGGAGTGATAGCGCAGCGGCTGCACGTTCTGACGACGCCGGGAGTGCACATGATCCTGAGCCATGGCGATCGCGCGGCGATTATTCCCCAGGATGAGATCGAGGCGATCCGGAGGAGCGTGGGAGAAGACCGCCGCGTGGAGCCGCATCCTTTTCTCAAATGCGGCGAACGCGTGCGGGTGACGCGCGGTTCCCTGAGCGGCATCGAAGGCATTCTGACGAGAAAGAAGAATGTATATCGCCTGGTTCTTTCGGTGCAGATGCTGGCGCAATCGGTGGCCGTGGAGATTGACTCCCTGGATGTTGAGCCGGTGGGCACGCGGGGAGTGGCGCCGCTTTATACAGGCGAGCTGGCCAATGCGCGATTGCAGCAATATCCGGCGCATCCGTACGCGAGTTAGCCGGGCCGGCGCGGAGAAGCCAGGGATCATAGTTGCGCCGCGGAGCGATGTTGTGAAATGTGTTTTTCCCCGGGTCGATTGGGCGAAGTACAGGGCAATGGCAGCTAGAAACCTCATGAACATTGGAATTGCCGTTCTTGCGTTTGCAGGGATTGCGTTGGGGCAGGCGCAGACGAGCGCAGGCGGCTCCGCGCAGACGGCCGATCCGGCATCGACAACGGCAGTGTCTAAGCCAGCAACGGATTCTCCTGGCGGAGGCTATGTTATTGGAGATGACGACCTGCTGGGGATTAACGTCTGGAAGGAACCGGAACTTACGGAGTCGATTCCGGTGCGCTCCGACGGCAAGATATCGCTGCCGCTGATTGGAGAAGTGCAGGCAAGCGGAAGAACTCCGGCGCAGCTCAGGGATGATATCACCGCCAGGCTGCGCGCCTATCTGACAGCGCCGGCTGTGACTGTGACAGTGCTGCAGATGAATAGCCAGAAGTTCAACATCCTGGGCCGCGTGTTAAAGCCTGGATCGTATCCGCTATCCACGACGACAACGGTTCTGGATGCGATTGCGACGGCCGGGGGATTTCAGGACTTCGCAAAGCAGAAGAGCGTCTATATTCTGCGCAGGAACCCGGAGGGCGGCGAAACCCGCATTGCCTTCAACTACAAAGACGTCATCCGGGGCAACCACCCCGAAGAAAACATCCGGCTCAGGCCGAACGACACGATTGTCGTACCTTAGAAGGCCGCCTATGCGCGGACAAGTTTTATTGATCGCAATGCTTACGAGCGCGGCTGCTGTTGCACAGGTAGCGCCAAGCGCAACCGGAGGGCCGGCGGCTACGCCGATGGCGACACCGCCTCCGATAAGCGGCGTGAGCTATCCAATGCAACTGGGTTCCGAGGTGCGGGCTAACTATCTTCGCGCCGGGGTCACTTATACGACATCCTATATCGACAACCTTTATGCGGGTTCCGGCAACACGGCGATCGCCGAAACGACTTTATCCATCTTGCCGACGATTGCCTTTGATGCCTCTGCAAGCAAACAGCGCGCAGTTGTGACTTACAGCCCGGGATTTACTTTTTACCGCCCATCGAGCGAGCTTGACGAAGTGGATAACACCGCAGCCGTGAACTACGATCGCCTTCTCAGCCCGCATACGACGGTCAGCGCCATCGAGAGGTTCCAGGATAGCTCGTCGCCGTTTTCCCCAGCGGATGCGGAGCTGGACGGCAGCGTAACGGGCACGCCAGAGTCTTTTACGCCGGGTGTTGTGCCTCCCTTTGCAAAGCGGCTTACGAATTTCGCCAGCGTGGAAATCGCCGCGCAGACAGGGCCGAACACCATGATTGGCGCATCCGGGCTGTCGGCGACTCTGCACTATCCCGATCCGTCCCAGGCTCCCGGCCTTTACGACTCAAACTCGCGCGGCGGAACGGCCTTCTACAATGCCCGCCTCTCGCCGGAACAGTATGTTGGCGTTACCTATCAGTATCTGGATATGTTGACGACCCCGACGGGCGATGAGAGCACGACTAAGACATCGACAGTGATGGGTTATTACTCTATCTACCCCGCGGCGCGGCTTTCGTTGTCTGTGGCTGTTGGCCCGCAGTATTACCAGGTTACTGTGCCGCCGGCACTGCCCATAAGCTCGTGGGCGCCTTCCATAATGACCAGCATGGGATGGCAGGGAGACCGCATGAGCGTGGCGGCGAGCTATTCGCAGTCAGTGACCGGAGGGGGCGGATTGATTGGCGCCTTTCATTCGCGGAGCGCCAGCGCCGCGGTGCGCTGGCAGTTGGCGCGCGAGTGGATGCTGGAGACCGCCGGGTCTTACTTCGTGAACAAATCTGTCGACGCGGATCTTCCGACGGAGAACCTGAACGGACACTCGCTGTCAGGATCGGCAACGTTGCGGCGCTCGATAGGGAAACAAGTCAGCCTGGCGCTCGACTACGATCGCATCCACCAGGACTACGGTGAAGTTCCCGCCATATCGGCTAACCCGAATGCCGATCGCGTATCGATCGCTCTTACCTGGAATTTTATGCGTCCGCTGGGAAGATAGCCATGCCCGAAGAAATTGAAGAGAATGCAACACAGCCGTTCGAGATAGGGCGCTATCTCGATATTATTCGCCGGCGCCATATACTTTTCCTGACGCTGCTGCTGGCAGGTTGGGCGCTGGTGTGGGGATCGAGCTGGGTTCTTCCCGCAAAGTATAAGTCGAGCACGCAGATCCTGGTGGAGGAACCGGCGCTGCCGAAAGACTACGTGGTGCCCAATATCAGTGACAGCCTGCAGGACAGGCTCCAGAGCATCGAGCAGCAGATTCTGAGCCGGACACGGCTTCTCCTGATTATCGGTAAGCTGCATCTCTACCAGAACGCGCGGCAATCCCTGACACCGGATGAGCTGGTGGAGCGGATGCGCAGGGACATCGATATCGTGCCGGTGAAAGATCCCCAGAATGAGGCCATCACTTCGTTCCAGATCTTCTACACCGCGTCCGATCCGCATATCGCGCAGCAGGTGACGAGTGAACTGACAAACCTGTTTATCAACGAGAATCTCAAGGTCCGCGAGCAGGAATCTGAAAATACCACGCAGTTTATTGAGACCCAGTTGTCGGATGCGCGCGCAAGCCTGGCTGCCCAGGAGGCGAAGGTCCAGGAGTTCCAGGCGGCGCACGAGGGCGGGCTGCCTTCGCAGGAAGCGGCCAATCTGCAGATTCTGAGCGGACTGCAAGCACAACTGCAAAACGAACAGGACGCGCTGAACGCAGCGAAACAGCAGAGCGTTTACCACCAATCGATGGTGGATCAATACCGCGCTTTCAATGCGCCATCCCGGAGCGCCAGTGGAGCGCCTACGGGACTGGAGGGCATTGACCAGCAGATCGATACGCTGCGAGCGAAGCTGCAGGAGCTGAGCACGCGCTATACGGCGCAGTATCCGGAAGTGCAAGAGGCAAAAGCCGAGCTGGCCAAGACGGAAGCCGAACGGGAGCAGTTGGTTGCAAGCCTGAAGAAAGCGCGGGAAGGGAAGCAGGCGAATGCAGGGGGACAGACGCAAAGCATTCAAGACCCTGCGCAGAATGAGCCGCTGCTGCAGCTTCAGAGCCAGTTACAGGCCGACCAGGTGGAGATAGCGAACCGCGAGCGGGCGATCAACAGCCTCGAATCCCGGATCAACCAGTACCAGGGATTGTTGAACAGCGAGCCGGCGGTAGGCCAGCAACTTGCAGACCTGACGCGAGGCTATGAACAATCGCAGACGGACTACAACGACCTTTTGAAGAAGGAAAGCGATTCACAGATGGCCACCAGCATGGAGCAGATGCAGCAAGGCCAGCGGTTCCTGATGCTCGATCCGCCGAGCCTGCCGCTGCGGCCTGATTTCCCCAATCGGCTGAAGATGTGCGAGGCGGGACTGGGCGTGGGATTCGCGCTTGGGCTGCTGGCGGTGGTTCTGCTGGAGTTTCTGGACGACCGTGTGCATAGCGACGGGGCGATCGTGAAGCTGATCCCGGTGAGCGTGATCTCGGAGATTCCGATGATCCAGGACTCCTCTGACACGAAGCGCGCAAAGTGGAGAATGGTGCTGGGCTGGTCCATGGCGGCGCTGGTGTTTGCCGTCATTCTTTCCGGTTCCGCATTCAGCTATCTGCATTCTTAAGGGATTTTCCGGAATCGGTGCGAACTTCCGGCGAGAGTGAAGGCGGATTTTCTTTGAGGAAAATCCACTCGGCTGTTGCCGCTCCGGCCTACGCCAATCCGGGAAATGCAATAGGGCTCACATTCGAATGTATAAGGCATTTTTTCATCTTACTCGCAATCCGTTTGACCTGACTCCCAACCCTGATTGCTTTGTGTCAACGAGAAGGCACAATGAGGCGCTTGCCGCTCTGTACTATGGAGTTCGCTGGCACAAGGGCTTTGTTGTCGTTACGGGCGAAGTGGGGACGGGAAAGACACTCCTGCTGCGTTGCCTGCTGCGGCTGCTTAAGGAAAGCAAGGATGTTGCGTACGCTTACGTGTTCAATGGCCGCCTTTCGCCCGAGGAATTTCTGCAATACGTTCTTGCCGATTTCGGGTTGCCGGCCTCGGGCAAGAACAAGAGCGAGCTTCTGCTGGACCTGAGCCGGTTTCTGGTTGACCGCGGATCGAAGAAACTTTCCACCGTGCTGATCGTTGACGAAGCCCATCTTCTTTCCGAAGAGCTTCTGGAGGAGATTCGCCTGCTCTCCAATCTGGAGACGACCGACGACAAGCTGCTGCAAATTGTCCTGGTCGGGCAACCCGAGCTGGATGAAAAGCTGGACTCGGTCAGCTTAAGGCAGCTTAAGCAGAGAATCGCACTGCGCGCACAACTGGCGCCGCTGAACGAGAACGAGACGCGGGATTATATCGAGAAGCGATTGCAGATTTCCGGCGCCAATCTACAGGATGCGCCGATCTTTCCCGCGGAAACGGCGTCGGCTGTTTACCAGCACTCGCAGGGCTTGCCACGGCTGATTAATACCATCTGTGAGAATGCGCTGATTACGGCCTATGCGCGGCAGGCCCGTTCGGTCATGCCGGAGATCATTCACGATGTGGCGCGGGAGTTCCGGCTGAACGGGGGCGCGTTGCGCGAGGATGCCGTGATGGGAAGAAGCAGCGAAATCAACTTCGGGCAGCAAACAGGCGCCATGCTGGATATGTTCTCCAGATTGCAAAGAACCGCGGCGCATGGTCCAGCTTCCGACCTGGGCGCAGCCGCAGAACAAGGTGGGCATGAGCTACATATTTGACGCCCTGCAACGGTCGCAGGCAGAGCGTGTCGAGGCCGATAAGCCAGACGCGATAAGCGCCATCGACCTGCTGGAAAATGCCGAGCGCGAGGCCGCCGTTCAATGGGATTCTGAACAGCCGGCGGCGGAGGCCGCGGAAACAGCTCCGGAGCTCCCGAGTCCGCTGTTTGGCGGAGAAGGATTCGGTCCGGGCGCGGCGTGGACGGATTCGGCGGCTATCGCAAAGGCCCTGCAGGATGAGGAACTGCGGGAGACGTTCAGCCACTTTCAGACTCTGGAGGCTTATCCAGCGGCGCACAGCCGCCTGGTTTTCCTGTCGGATGCCAATAGTCCGGCAGCGGAGGCATTCCACCTGCTGAGCATTCGGCTGCGCAACATTCAGCGCGCGCGCGCGATGAAGACCCTGCTGCTTACCAGCACGGTTCCCCAGGAAGGCAAGAGCGTGGTGGCCGCGAATCTGGCTTGCGCGCTCGGCTCCGGAGCGCGCCAGAAGGTGCTTCTTCTCGACGGCGATATGCGGCGGCCTTCGCAGCCTCAGCTCTTCGGGTTTGCGAAGGTTCCAGGGCTCAGTAATTATCTGCGGGGCGAACGCAGCATTGCGGCGTGCCTCTATCATCTTGCGGAAACGGGCATCTGGATTCTGCCGGCAGGGGACAATCCCGGCGGCTCCTCGGAGCTAATCCAGTCTCCGCAACTGCCGAAGCTGATGACGACGCTCAGCTCCTGGTTTGACTACATCGTGATCGATTCGCCGCCGGTGCTGCCCATGGTGGATACCAGCGTATGGGCCCGGCTGGCGGATGGCATTCTGCTGGTGGCCCGCAACGGAACGACGAAGAAGCGGAAATTGCAGAAGGGCCTGGAAACGCTCGATCCAGGCAAGCTGATTGGAGCAGTGTTGAATGCTTCAACGAGCGCAATCGACAGCGATTATTACTACTATGCCGATTCATCTGCGGCGCCGGGCCAGCCGGGCAATGGCCGCCATTCCTAACTGCCTGCACACCATGCAGCCATTGCAACCGCCCACACTTAAAAGTTACCTTGCAGCCCGGTAACAGCGGTCCCAGATAGACCTCCCCGGAAAAGAGTAAGTCATGATCTGCTTACAAGTGGAGAATACTCCGCGCCTGGACGACCTTCTGTCCGGTTCGCAGCAAACAGCGGTCCGCGAAGTTCTCGATGAAAAAACCTTTCGGAAAATGATTGCCATCGAGCGCAAGAGGACGGAGCGAACCGCAGAGCCTTTTCTGCTGATGCTGCTGGAGTGCGTTGACTGTCCGGCGCAAGGGAAGGACTCCCAGGGCTTTGACGGCCTTATTAACGCGCTTCTTTCGACCACGAGAGAAACGGATGTGATCGGGTGGTACAAGGAGCATCGGGCGATCGGAATCCTATTCACCGGGATTGCATCCGACTGCAAGAACACATGCGTTGGCGCCATCCTGAACCGGGTGAGCGCGGCCTTGCAGGGCAAGCTGTTTTTTGAGCAGTTCGTCCAGCTTTCTATCTCGCTGCATCTTTTTCCCGACGACTGGAACCATGGCGGCTCAGGCGATCCGAGCAATCCGGTGCTCTATCCGGACCTGCACCAGGACGGCAAGGACAAGCGCGGGATGCTGTTCCTCAAGCGGAGCATGGACATTCTTGGCAGCATATTCCTGCTGCTTCTGCTTCTGCCGCTGTTTGCGCTTATTGCGGTAGCAGTGAAGGCGACCTCCAAGGGCCCGGTGTTTTTCCGGCAGCAGCGCGTGGGCCAATACGGGCGGCACTTTACATTCCTGAAATTCCGATCGATGCGGGCCGGCAATAACCATAGCGCTCACATGCAGTATGTGCGGCAGATGATTGCGGGCAGCGCAGAGCGCGTGTCGGCGAGAGGGAATGGGGAAGGCGTATACAAGCTGGTCAGCGATCCCAGGATTACGCCGCTCGGAAGATTTCTGCGGAGAACCAGCCTGGATGAGCTGCCGCAGTTCCTTAACGTGCTGAAAGGCGATATGTCGCTGGTTGGGCCGCGGCCGCCGATCCCGTATGAGCTTGAGGCCTATCAAACGTGGCACCGGCGCCGGGTGCTAGACGTGAAGCCAGGGATCACCGGGCTCTGGCAGGTGACCGGGCGAAGCCGCGTGAGCTTTGACGAGATGGTTCGCCTGGACCTGCACTATGCCAATTTCTGGTCGCCGTGGCTTGATTTCAAGATCCTGATGCGCACGCCGGCAGCAGTGCTCAAGGGCGCTTATTGAGAGGCGCACGCTGCTGAAGGCGTGAGCGGACTTCGTCATAACCCTAATCATTTCCTGGAATGTTCTCCAAGCCGGACGATAACGCGCGGCTATGGAGCTGAGGCGGTGAAAGCGTCGTGAACTTTGGCGTAATTGGTTACGGATACTGGGGGCCGAATGTTGTGCGGAATCTCAGCGGCCTGGATGGCTCCCAGGTGATCTCCATTGCAGAGCTGAGCGAGAAGGCGCGGCAACGTGCGCGGAAGGCTTATCCGGGCATCCACATTACGGCGGATGCAAGGGAAGTGCTCTCGTCGCCGGCGATTGACGCCATTGCCATCATCACTCCGGTGTGGACGCATTATGAGCTGGCCAAGGAAGCGCTCGAAAACGGGAAGCACGTGTTCGTGGAGAAGCCATTTACGAGCACGGCGGAGCAGGGGGAGAGGCTGATCGAGCTGGCCGCGAGGAAGAACCTGAAGATCATGGTGGATCACACCTTCCTCTTTACCGGCGCCGTGAAGAAAATCTCCGAGCTTTTGAACGAAGGAACCCTGGGGAAGCTGTACTACTACGATTCGACGCGCGTCAACCTGGGTCTTTTTCAGCACGACATCAACGTGCTGTGGGATCTGGCGCCGCATGATCTATCCATCATGGATCATCTTCTGCACACAACTCCGGAAGCGATTGTGGCGACAGGACAGAAACACCTGAACGGGCTGGAGGACGTGGCCTACATGACCCTGTATTTTCCCGACCGGGTGATTGCGCACATCAATGTGAACTGGCTGTCGCCGGTGAAGGTGCGGACAACACTGATCGGCGGCGAGAAGCGGATGCTGGTGTGGAATGACCTGGAAGCCGACGAAAAACTGAGAGTCTATGACAAAGGCGTAAAGATCGACAGCCGGGAAGGGGTTTACGAGCTCCTGGTGAACTACCGCTCGGGCGATATGTGGGCTCCGCATCTGGAGCAGATCGAAGCTCTGCGCGATGAATTGTCCTACTTTGTCGATTGTGTTTCGAGCGGGCGAGATCCGCATAACGACGGCGGCGCGGGCCTGCGCGTGGTGAAGATGCTGGAAGCGGCGACGGAATCCCTGAACAGGAAAGGCACGCTGGTCCGCCTGTGAATTCCTGGAACGCTGTTGCCGACGACGTAAAGCTGGGCTCGGATGTGCGATTGTCGCGGTTCATCAACCTGTACGGGTGCGAGATTGGCGATGAGTCGAAGATAGGCGCTTTTGTGGAGATTCAGAAAAATGCACGCGTGGGCAAAAGGTGCAAGATATCGAGCCATAGCTTCCTCTGTGAGGGCGTGGTGATCGAGGATAACGTATTTATTGGCCACGGCGTGATCTTCACCAATGATATTTATCCTCGCGCCACAACGAGCAATGGCGATCTGCAGACCGAAGCGGACTGGAAGGTTGAGCCGACCGTAGTGCGCAAGGGCGCATCCATCGGCTCGGGAGCCACGCTTCTGTGCAATCTCAGCGTAGGTGAAAACGCGATTGTCGGCGCCGGGAGCGTGGTCACGAAAGATGTTCCCCCCAATGCAGTTGTAGCCGGAAATCCGGCGAGGGTTCTGCGTTATATCCAACAGAGTGCGGAGACCAACAATGGATAATCATAAAAATGTTCCTTTTCTCGATCTTGTAACTCCTCATGTTGAGCTGGAAGCTGAGCTCACGGCGGTATTTCGCCGGAGCCTGCACACGGCCAGCTTTATTGGCGGCTCGATGGTGGAAGAATTTGAAAAGTCCTTCGCCGCATTCTGCGGCACGGATGATTCCATCGCGGTCAGCAGCGGAACCGATGCGCTGCGATTCGCAATCATGGCCTGCGGAGTGCAGCCTGGGGATGTTGTGCTGACGGTGCCGCATACATTCATTGCTACGACGGAAGCAATCTCCCAGGCCGGCGCTGTGCCCGAGTTCGTAGATATCGATGAGCAAACTTACAACATATCGGTTGAAGGCCTGGAGCAATACCTGGAAGAGCAGTGCTCGCGGGACCAGTCCGGAAAATTGATTAGCCGACGGAGCAATCGCCCGGTGACCGCAGTTGTGCCGGTGCACCTGTACGGCCAGATGGCCGACATGGATGAGATCCTGCGGCTTGCCGAGAAATACGGCCTGACCGTGGTTGAGGATGCGTGCCAGGCGCACGGAGCAGAGTACTATTCGCGCCGGTTACATCGCTGGATGAAGGCAGGGTCGATGGGGTCTGCCGCCGCGTTCAGCTTCTATCCGGGAAAGAATCTAGGCGCATGTGGAGAAGCCGGGGCGGTGACTACCAACGACAGCCGCATCGCAGGAAAGATACGGATGCTGCGCGATCACGGCCAGGCCAAAAAGTATTATCACGATGTTGAGGGGTATAACGGGAGGCTGGATGCGATTCAGGCCGGACTGTTGCACACGAAACTTGCCCATCTTGCGCAGTGGAATGCGAGACGCCGCGAGCTGGCAGCGGAATATAACCGGCTCCTGGCCGGGAACGATGCAATCATCCGCCCCTGGGAACCGTCCTGGTCCCGGGCTGTATACCATCTCTTTGTGATTCGCACCAGCGACCGCGATGGAATGATTGAGCACCTGAAGCAAGCGGGCATCGGCACGGGAATTCATTATCCTGTTCCGCTGCATCTGCAAAAGGCTTATTCCTGGCTGCAATACAAGCCGGAAGACTTTCCGGTTGCCACGCAGGTAGCCACGGAAATTGTCTCTTTGCCGATGTTCCCGCAACTGACTGCAACGCAGCAGGCATTGGTGGTGAACGCGGTTGAGGCGTTTTCCGAGAGAGCGGAGATCGAGTCAGTGTCGCTCGCCTGATTGCTCGAGCTGTAAACACGGAGAGGTCGCCGTTGGCCAAGGCAGCGGTTGGCTTGCTGACTGCGGTGGCTAAAAACCACCCGGAGGTTCGAATCCTTCCCCTCTCCGCCAATTTTTCAGGATGAATTTCTCTCGCCGCGCGGATATCGTCCCTTTCGATCCATTCCGATGATCTCAACGAACGGATAGCTGCTGAATATGAAAAAAGCATCATTGCGCATTGAAGGTAGAAACGTGGTCGTGCGAGGCGGGATCTGCCGAATTGCGGAGGTTGATGGCGAGGGATACAAGTTCCTGGCAGACCCTAAATCTGTGATTGCGACCTTGCGAGACTCGGGAATGCGAGCGGATCTATTTACGTTTATGCAGGAGCTGCCGGAGACCTCACCGCTTTACAAGTATCCATACGAGTGGGATAACTTCGCGGTTTTGCCGATCTCTACCTTCGATCAATGGTGGACGAAGCAGATCGGCTTCAAGGCGCGCAACAAGGCAAAACAGGCAGAGAAAAAGGGGATTGTGATCCGGGAAGCGCCCTTTGACGACGCTCTCGCCCGCGGCATCTGGGAAATTTACAACGAAGTTCCTGTGAGGCAGGGGCGGCGTTTCCCGCACTACGGCAAGAGCCTGGAAACAGTTTTTGCCATGAGCGCGACATTTCTCGACAGCAGCGTTTTCATTGGCGCCTTTGACGGCGAAAAATTAATCGGCTTCATCAAGCTGACCATCAACGATGCACGAACCCAGGCGGGGTTGATGCACATTCTCTCGCTGATGAGTTACCGGGATAAGGCGCCGACCAATGCCCTGCTCGCGCAGGCAGTACGTTCGTGCGCGGATCGCGGAGTGACCCGGCTGGTGTATGCGAATTTTGCCTACGGCAAGAAGAGCAGCAGCAGCCTGAGCGACTTCAAAGAGAGGAATGGATTTCAGAGGGTCGATTTCCCTCACTACTATGTGCCGCTTACGAAATGGGGCGCTGTGGCTTTTCGTCTCGGCTTGCACCGGCGGCTGGCTGAACAAATGCCGGAATCGGTAGCATCGAAGCTCCGCGATCTCCGCAGCCGCTGGTATCAACGCAGGTTTAACTTGAGCGCAGAGTCGTTTTAGAGGATCGTTTTGCCAGGACTTGTCGGTCTCGTCACCAAACTCCCGCAAGCAGCCGCCGAGCAACAACTGCTCACGATGGTGAAGTGCCTGTGCCATGAGCCGTTCTACAACTGCGGAACATGGAGCGATCCGGAGCACGGCATCTACGTGGGGTGGGTGGCCAGACGCGGCTCCTTTGCCGATGATATGCCGGTTCGCAACGAAGATGGCCAGATTACGCTTTTCTTCTCGGGAGAGGAATTTCCCGAGCCCTCCCTGAAACAAGAGCTGCGGCGCGCCGGACACCGGTTCCCGGAAGAGGATGCTTCCTACCTGGTTCATCGGTATGAGGCCGAGACGGATTTCCCGAGAGGGTTGAACGGGCGATTTCACGGCATCGTAGCGGACCGGCGTCAAGGAACCACGACACTGTTCAACGATCGTTTCGGATTGCAGCGGCTCTACTGCCACGAGTCTAGAGATGGGTTCTATTTTGCGGCGGAGGCCAAGGCGATTCTGAAGGTGCATCCAGAACTCCGCGCCATCGATCCGCGTGGACTTGCAGAATTCGTGGCGTGCGGCTGCGTGCTGGAAAATCGCACGCTGTTTCCGGGCCTGTATCTTCTGCCTCAAGCTGCGGCGTGGGTCTTCCGAAATGGCCGGCTTGCCGCAAGGAATTCCTACTTTGATCCGAAGGAGTGGGAGCAGCAGGAACGTGTCGATCCGGAGCAATACTACGACCAACTGCGAGGCGCTTTTGTAAGATGCCTTCCGCGCTATTTCACGGGGCGGGAACAGATTGGAATGTCGGTGACCGGCGGCCTGGACACGCGCATCATTCTGGCGTGGCACAAGGCGGCGCCCAACTCACTGCCTTTCTACACCTATGGAAGCACGTATCGCGATCATGAGGACGTGAAACTCGCGCGCCGTGTTGCGAAGATTTGCCAGCAGCCTCACCATGTGATTCCTGCGGGGGCAGAATTTCTCTCGAACTTTGCCCATTACGCCGAGCGCACTATTTTCCTGACCGATGCCGGCGCCGATCTCAGCCGCTCGCCGGATCTTTACATGCAGGAAAAAGTCAGAGAGATTGCGCCTGTGCGCATGGTCGGCACCTATGGAAGCGAGATTCTGCTGCAGGCGGTGATGTTCAAGGCCGGGGAGCCCGCCGCGGAGGTGTTTGAGCCGCTGCGAGACCAGATCAACATGGGGATTGCGACCTACAACGCCGCTCGCCAGGTTCATCCCATCTCGTTTGTGGCGTTTCGCCAATCTCCCTGGCATCACTATGGAGTTCTGGGCCTGGAACAGACTCAAGTGGGGATTCGCTCGCCGTTTCTCGACAACGAGGTCGTCAAGACGGCATACCGCGCACCCGGTCCGGACGGACTCGCGGCGAACGAGAAGGCCAGGGCCCGGCTTATCCGCGAGGGAAATCCTGACCTGGCGAAGATTCATACCGACCGGGGTTCGGGAGGCCTTAACAGCATATTTACCCACTGGTATCTCGAGTTTTTCTTTAAAGCAGAATATGCGTATGACATGGGGATGCCCCAGTGGATGGCGCGGTTAGACCATCTGTTTGCCCCGCTTCACCTGGAGCGGATCTGGCTCGGCCGGCATAAGCCATATCATTTTCGTGTCTGGTTTCGAGACCAACTGCGCGATTACGTACGCCAGGTGCTTCTGGACGATCGTGCACTGGCACGACCCTACGTCAGCCGGGCAGGAGTCGAGCGGGTGGTCAATGGCCATTTACGCGGCGACGAAAACCATACAGACGAGATACACAGGTTGCTGTCACTGGAATTAGCGCACAGGATCTTTGTCGAGTCCGTCTAGGCGACGCGGCATACGTGGAATAGCAGAGTTCTTAGAAGAAGAGCCAGAATGCCGATAGCAACAGGTTGCAAAACGGAAATTCCGAAACCCGAGCTTTATGAGGGGAATGGGGTGGGCAGGGAAGTCGCGCTGCTGACCGGCGGACAAGACATTTCTTACACGTATGGATTAGCCACGACGCTTGGCCAGCGTGGCATACGCGTTCATGTTGCCGGCGGCGAGCGGGTCGATCATATCGAGTTCCATACATCGGACCGGATTACCTTTGTCGATCTCGGCGGCATACGGCCTAACGCCAGCCTTGCGGCAAGGCTGTTCCAGTTGACGGCCTATTACTTGCGGCTGCTTGCTTATATCACGTTCCGTTCGCCGAAGATCATTCACATC
>JASHPD010000096.1 GCA_030038315.1 Acidobacteriaceae bacterium | reverse complement strand
TTCCCGCCGCTACGCGGAAGCGGCGATTCCGCCTACCACTGCTGATACCACCAGAACTCGTTGGCGTGGGCCTGGCTGCAGAACCACTCATGCGCGTCGTGAATCATTTCGCCGGCGGGCATTTTCGCGCCGCACCGCAGGCATTTGTGCGTGGTTCTGGGCTTGATTTCGACAAAAGGAACCAATAGCAACATCATCAACCACTTCAAGGAATCCCCCCCGCAGGTTTGCTGTGCTCGCAAACGATGCTTCCGCCGTGCGCGCAATACCGGTTACGCACGGCCGCGGGCCTCGTCTGGAGGCCGTTGCAGTCCGGGGATATGGCAAGGCACAAATCCCGGCCATGAAGGCCGGCAATGTAACTTCCGGTAACTCTTTGCAGTTACTTTTGATTGATTTGTGTCTTTCATAGCGGAAATTGCTTCCGGATGTCAAGAGCGGAAAGATGGATGGAATCTTTCCGGGTATTGCAGGTTGAATTTGCCGCAATCGGCGGCGTTTTGACTTGTCTTCCGGGCTCCCGCTATAACTGTTTTTGTCACCGAAGGAATTGGAAGAACCTTCTGCGGCGCCGCTTTTTTGGAAGCCGGCGTCCTGCATCCCACATTCGGGAAGCGGGTTTCCGCGCAACCCAGAACCGTAATCGCCAGGATGCTCGGGAAGGCGGTGAAAATCCGCCACTGCCCCGCAACTGTGAGCGCCACTGCTCTGCGCGCCGTCCAATTTCCGGATGAGGCGCGGCACGGGCAGGCAGCCAGATATAAACCACTGAGGCCGTTCCGCGGCTTTGGGAAGGGAACTGGCCGGAGCGCAAGTCAGGAGACCGGTCCTCGCGCTTTAACTTGCTTCTGTCCCGAGGGGGGCACGAGGAGATCGATGATCTTTCCATTGCATCGCGGCCTGTTCCGCCGCATTCTTTTCTTTTTCGGAATACTCATGTTCGCCGCGGGAACGGCTCGCGCAGGTTCCATCCGCGGCACGGTTACGGATTCCACGGGGGGGCGCGTTGCGGGCGCGGTTGTCGCGCTGTTCCAGAACGGCAAGGTCGTCACGACATCGGTGACCGGCTCGGACGGCAGCTTTGAGATCACCACGGGCGCCAGCGGCCGCTTCACGCTGGTGGTCTCCGCAAAGAGCTTCCGGCAACTGGAGACGCCGGTCTTCTATGCCGGCGCGCTGGACAGCGTGGAGCGGAGCCTTGTGCTGGAGCCGGAGTGGGTGCGGCAGTACATTGTGGTGACGGCGACGGGAACTCCGACGCCGCAGCCGCAGACCAGCGCGGCGACCAGCGTGATTCCTTACGGCGATATTGTGAATCGCAGCGATTTTGTGAGCCTGCTTCGGCTGATGCCGGGCACGGTTGCGGTGCAGACGGGGCAGCGCGGGGCAGAGACCTCGCTCTTTGTCCGCGGCGGCAATTCGGCCGACACGAAGGTTCTTGTCGACGGCATCGACGCCGGCCAGTTCGGCAATACCTTCGACTTCGGCCCGCTGGGAACCTCGGCCATCGAGCGCGCCGAGGTCTATCGCGGCACCAACTCCGATCTCTACGGCACGGACGCCGACAGCGGCCTGGTGAGCTTTACGACGCCGCGCGGGACAACGAGCTTCCCATCGATTTTTCTCTCCGGCGACGCGGGGAACTTTAACACCACGCGCGAAGAGGCCGAGCTGGCCGGCGCGTACAAGAAGCTGGATTACCTTGGAAATTACACCTGGTTCCAGACCTCGAACGCCCTGCCGAACGATGCTATGCACCTCGGCGCGGCGGCGGGAAACTTCGGCTACCAGCTCAGCTCCGCCACGCAACTGCGCGGCACGGTGCATTACAACGTCTTTGCCACGGGCGTGCCGAATGCGTGGGACTTTTACCATGTTGCCGACCAGGCCACGCAAAAGAACCAGGATCTTTACATCAGCGCTTCGCTGGACAACCAGACCACGGCGAGCTTTCACAACGCGTTTCGCTACGGAGCAACGCGCAAGAACGAGACGTACTCGCTGTGGCAGATGAGCGGCTGCGGCGACTACGACGCCTACGGCGATTCGCTGGGCTGCGAGGTGACGATTACGGGCGCGAACGGCTACTCGGCTACCGGGCAGGCTGTTCTGGATTATGCCGAGAGCTATCCCTACGGCGACCAGATCGTGAACAACCGCGACCAGGTTCTCTACCAGGGAACCTACAGCTTCACGCAGCACCTCACCGGGCTGATCGGCTTCCACTTCGAGGATGAGCGCAGCGCCGAGACGATTCCCGAGTACGGCACGGACGAGACGATCGGCGCGACCAACTACGATTACCTGGCCGCGGTGCACGGCGACTTCAAGGAGCGTTTTTTCTACTATCTCGGCGGGAGCCTGCTGCACTACTCGCTCTTCGGCGTTTACACCACGCCCCGCGCCGGCTTTACGATTTATGCGCTCAAGCCGCGCGCGGGCGTCTTCTCGGGCACGCGCATCCTGCTGAATTTCGGCGAGGCCGTGCAGGAGCCGACGATGAGCGACGAGTTCGGATCGCTCTACAAGGTTCTGGTCAGCGGCGGCTTTGCATCCACGGCCGCCGCGCTCGGCATCGGGCCTCTGTCGCCGCCCAGCACGCGCACCTACGAGGGCGGCGTGGAGCAGGCCTTCCTGACCGATCACATTCTCTTCAAGGCCACATACTTTCACAATGAGTTCGGGCGGCAGATTGAGTACGTGGGCGCGCACCTGCTGCCGAGTATTTTGACCACGCTGACGCCCGAGCAGCAGCAGGAGCTGATCGACGTGCTTTCCGAGAACGGCGACTACCAGAGCGACTACCCGCTGGGCGTCAACACCCAGGCCTTCCGCGCGCAGGGGATTGAGGCAACGCTCGAAGGCGGCATCGGCAAGAGCATCTTTCTGCGCGGGGGATACACTTACCTCGACGCGGTGGTGCAGCGCTCGTTCGACAGCGACAACGAGGCCCTGATGGAGGGCTACGCGCCGACTTACAACGGGATTCCGATTGGCGCGCTGACGCCGCTGGTGGGCGCGCGGCCGTTCCGGCGTCCGCCGAACAGCGGATTCCTGACCGCCACATGGAGCGGGCGCAAGCTGAGCGTGATTCTGGGCGCGGCTTTTGCCAGCCGCAGCGACGACTCCACGTACCTGGAATACGCCGACGAGAACGACGGCAACAGCTTGTTGCTGCCCAACCGCGACCTGGACTGGGGCTACGCGAAGATCGACCTCGGCGGCAGCTACCAGTTGCTGAACTGGCTCAGCGTCTACGCGCAGACGGAAAACCTGACCGGCAACCAGAACATTGCGCCTATCGGCTATCCGAGCCTGCCGTTCAATTTCCGCGCCGGCCTGCGGCTGGCGTGGGGCAAGGGATCTAGTAAGTAGCTTTATGCCTGCGAGTGGGAGCCGGCAAGAGCTCTCACCTGCGGGAAATGTCTCAATTTGAATTGAGAATCTCAGGGGCTGAAGCCGTGCCCTGTTACGAAGCAAATGCAAGCTGAGAGACTCCGGCAAGGAGTCTCAAGCGTCAGCGGGAGCTTGCAAAAAGCTCCTGCTGACGCTTTATCGAGTCTCAGGTTCCGGTAGCTTCTGTCGGCCATCCAAGTTAAAATGGCATAAGGAAATCGCGGTTTTAGGCCGATTTTCCACAACAAAGCGGTATTTTCCGCTGTCCGGCCGCGATCTTTTTCTTCCTGTTGCGCCGGAACTGTAACAAACTATTCACATTCTGTTTTTTCTTTTTCACTAACATTCGCAATAGGAACGTTCACCCTGTTTTAAGAGAGAGCGAATCCATTCCGTTCTCGGGGAACGATTCCTTTCAGCATTGAAAATTTCAGGAGATTCCACTCCCTCGTGAGGCCATTCATGATGTGTTGTTTCGACAGGCGTTTTGTCTTTCTGGCGCTGCCGTTGCTCGCGGTTCTCTTTTGCGTGCTGCCGGCTGCCGCGCAGCAGACCCTCGGCTCCATCAACGGCACGGTGCTCGATCCTTCGGGCGCGGCCATTCCCGGGGCAACCGTTACCGTTACGGACTCCTCCATCGGCGTTACCCGCTCCACCGCTTCGCAGTCCAGCGGATTCTTCCAGATCTTCAACCTGCCGATCGGCACCTATACGGTTCATGCCACGGCGCAGGGCTTTGAGAGCACCGACGTGCATGGCATTGCCGTGCGCGAGGCGGAGGCCAGCACGGTCAGCGTCTCGCTGAAGATCGGCCAGGCCACGCAGTCGGTGGAAGTGACGGCGAATCCGCTGCTGAACGCGACGGACGCCACCAACGGCTACACGCTGGACGCGGCGCAGATTGCCGCCACGCCGCTGGCCACCGGCAGCTTTACGCAGCTCGCCGTGCTCTCGCCGGGGGTGAACGCGGAACTGCTGAGCGGGCTGAACTCGAACGCCGGCCTGGGCAACCAGAACATCTGGGCCAACGGCCAGCGCGCCACCTCGAACACCATGCAGGTGAACGGCGCGGATGTCTCGAACCTCTTCAACGGCATGACTTCGAGCGGGCTGACCTCGCAGCGCTACAACTTCAACATCGGCGCGGGGAGCACGTCGAGCTCATCGTCGGCGGGCGCGGCGACCATCGGCGGCGCTTCGCTCACCGCCACGTCGGTTTACGGCTCGACGGGCAACAGCCTGCCCTCGCCGCCGCCGGATTTCATTGACGAGCTTCGCGTGAACACCTCGATGTACGACGCGCAGCAGGGGGCAACGGCGGGCGCGCAGGTCGATGTCAGCACCAAGTCCGGCACCAACGCGTGGCACGGCACCGTGTATGGCACGCTTGCCGGCAACGGGCTGAATGCCGACCCGTACTTCTTCAACCAGGAGTATGTGCTCGCCCAGAACGGCGTGGGGGCATTCCCGCAGTCGATGCAAAACCCCTACCTGCACCGCTGGACGGCGGGCGGAACGCTCGGCGGACCCATCTGGAAGGACAAGCTGTTCTTCTTTATCGGGTATCAGCGCCTTTACAGCTCGGACACCTCCACCGGCTTCTCGCAGATGACCGTGCCCAGCGGCCTGAGCGATGACCGCTCGGCGACCGGCCTGATGAATGCGCTGACAAGCTGGAATGACGGCACTCCCGTGGCGACCAGCGGCAAAGACGCGTTTACCGGCATCGACCCCATCGCGCTGGCCCTGATGAACACCAAGCTGCCGGACGGAAGCTACCTGATTCCCTCGGCGCAGAGTTCCGCGCCGTACGAGTACGGCGTGCCGAACGTCACGCTCGTCAACAAGTCGATCATGACCGGCGACCAGGCCACCGCTACGATCGATTACCAGATCAACGAGAAGGACCGCCTTTCGACGAAGTACTACTACCAGAACGATCCCACGGCCGTGCCTTACAACTTTTCGCAGACCGGCGGCTTTCCGGTGACGGAACTGAACGGCGCGCAGGTGGCCACTATCGACAACACCATTGCCGTGAGCCAGAACCTGAACTGGGAGCAGCGCCTGGGCTTCGTCCGCATGTCGGCCTTCAGCACCTATCAGCAACAGATTACGGACAACGGCGATCCGACCTTCGGCATTGGCTCCGGCATGAGCGACAACACCGGAACCCTCATCAACGGCCTGCCCGGCCTCCTGCTCAAGGATTTTCCTTACAGCCAGAACGATTCGCCTTCGGTGAAGCTCGGGCCTTTCAGCTCCTTTGCCAATACGGGCTTTTACCAGAACCGGCTCAACCCTTCGACCAACCTCATCTGGGTCAAGGGCAGGCACACCATTGACGCCGGCGGCGGCTACAGCTACACGCAGCTCAACATCACCAACAACCGCCAGGGCATTGCCCAGATTGAAACCTCGAACTTCGAGGATTTTCTCGAGGGCTCGGTGCACAGCTCGAACGTGCTCGAGACCACCGATCCGCAGAGCGGCCGCAACACCGCCGACCGCTACTACCGCAACAACGAGCTCGACGCCTACGTTCAGGACAAGTGGCAGATTCATCCCAACCTGAGCCTGACCCTTGGCCTGCGCTACGACTATCACGGCGGCCTGACGGAAAAGTACGGCAACATGTTCAACTTCGAGCCGTCGCTTTACAGCGTGACCGGCACCAGCGACACGGGCTTTACGGTCAACAACGCCGGCTTCGTCATCGCCGGTAACAACAAGTACAATCCCACGGCGGGCGTGAGCGATTCGACGCTCACCGGGCGCCAGTGGGGGCTTTCGCCGCGCCTGGGCTTTGCCTGGTCGCCGGCGCGCGCCCATAACACCATCGTCTTCCGCGGGGCCTTCGGCGTTTACTACGATCGCGGCGAGAACTTCCAGTACCTCTCGCAGCCGGCAGGCAGCGGCAACGGCGGTCCCTTCGGCGTGACGGAGTCGGCTCCGCTGGCCAGCTACGTGGTGGGCAACGGCACGACGCTCGAAAATCCGCTGGGCACGGCGCTCAACACGCCCGCCAACGGCGGCACGTATATCGTGCCCAGCTCGAATCCCGGCGTGATTACGCAGTCGCTGCAGCTCACGCTCAATGAGCTGACGGGGACGCCCTCGGGCTACGATGCGCAGTTCGGCAAAAACTGCTCCGGCGTGCAGAACCAGGAAGACTACACGGCCTGCCCGGACATGCTGAACTTTGGCACTTATGCGCGCAACAACGTGCTGCCTTACACAATGAATTACTCCTTCGACATGCAGTGGCAGCCGCGCTATGACACCGCCGTGACCATCGGCTACGTGGGCAACCGCGGACGCCACTCGGTGGTTCCGATTCCGTTCAACGCGCCCGGCATCGCTACGCCGACGAATCCCATCTGGGGTGAAACGGCAACCTACGGCTTTGAAGTCCTGAACCAGAACTCGATGTCGGACGGTTACGATTACGACCCCATCACCGGCGAGCCGTGGAACACCGAGGACGGCGGCAACACCGACTTCCGCGCGCCGTACATCGGCTTCAGCCCCAACGCCGCGCTCTTCAAGACCGTGGGCAACTCGGCCTACGACGCGCTGCAGACGCAGGTGCAGAAGCGGATGTCGCACAGCATTCAGGTGGGCGCAAGCTACACATGGAGCCACGCCCTCGACGAGCAGAGCGACCTCGGCCTGTTCTTCACGGGCAACGATCCGAAGAACCTGCGCAACTCGTGGGCGTCGTCCGACTTCGACCGTACGAACGTCTTCTCGGCCAACTTCGACTTCAAGGTTCCGAGCAAGGTCCGCGACAGCGCGCCCCTGGCCTTGCTGACCAACGGCTGGGAGATCACCGGCGTGGGCATTGCGCAGAGCGGCGAGCCCTACTCGCTCTATGAGTTCTACGGCGCCGTGGGCAGTATCGACTTCGGCGATTATCCGACCCTGATGAACCCGGTTCTCGGCATCAAAGACCCGGGCAATCCCAAGCACTCCCTGACCGGCAACAACGGCGCGGCCCGCACTCCCGGCGGCTCGTACATTCCGGCCATCAATCCGAACGATGTTTCCATCAACTACCTGGCGCCCGGCTCCGACGGCATTCCCACCTCCGCGGGCGACGATCCGCAGGACATCTACGAAACCGCTTTTGCGCCAACCGACCAGCGCAACATCTTCCGGCAATCCCCGCAGCGCCGCGTGGATCTCTCGTTCCGCAAGACCTTCGTCGTGCGCGAGCGGTGGAACCTGCGCTATGACTTCAATGTCTACAACGTGACCAACACCACGAGCCTCGACGTTCCCATGAACCAGGGCGAGATTCGCCAATCCTCGGCCTGCTCGGACTCGGCGGTCGAAGCGGGCAACAACTGCACGCCGGGCAAGTACTATTACGTCAACTACGGCCAGATCGTCACCAGCAATAATCCGGCTGACCAGCAGAGCACACTCCAGAACCTGGACCAGATTCCGTACTCGACGGGAACCGGGCAGAGCCTCCAGATTCCCACGATCATTCCCATCGGGGCCTACACCTGCTACAAGGGCGGTTCCACGACGATTCCCAACGAGGGCTGTCCGAACAACGCGGCGACCTTCGGATCGGTCTACAACACCATCGGAAGCAACCGCATGATTACGATGGATATTCACGTTACCTTTTAACTGACCGCAAAGCCGTCCGCAGGAAGCGGGGCCGTTGCCGACCCCGCTTCTGTTTTTCCTTGCTTCCCCGCCTCGAAGCGGTAAAATAATCCCATAAATAAAAAAGTGGCCGCCTCAGCCGCAGAACTTTAACCGGTTTTTCGTTTTCCTCTCAAGTTTTTTCCTTGATTGCCGACGAGATAGAAATTAGTGTGGAAATTTCCCCACTAATTTCTCTGTGTTGCGATTGGAAACGCTTCTGTTCGAGGTGCATACAGTGTCTTGCCCCAAGTGCAATTCCGAATCCGTATCTACTATTCCCGCGGAGATTCGCCTTTACCGCAATGGTCCCCGCACACTCAGCCATCCGCCCATGTATCCCTCGCCGGACATCAAAATCTGCCTGGACTGCGGATGGAGCGAGTTCACCGTGCCGGACAGCTTCCGCACGGCCTGGCTCAAGCCGCAGCCTGTGCGCGTAGAACCACAGCCTGTCTCGCCGTCCATTGCGCAGAAGCAGTCCGCTGTGGCCGCGCAGAAGTCGTCGCTGCGGCCCATGCCCGTCGCCGTCTAGCAGGGCTGAGCCGCACCCTCGCCGCACTGCCGCGCCGGAGCAGGGAAGTTCTCCCGTGTCCTCCCGTGCCTGTGCGCGGAAGCTCGTTTCCCGTTACAAATTCCCTGTCAGAACCGCAAACCAAAGGCCTCCGGCGAGTGCAGGAGGCCTTTGGTTTTTTGGCGTGCAAAGCGCGCAGTTGCCTGAGCGGCAAGCTCAGTACATGCCGTCCATGCCGCCGCCGTGGCCGCCGGCCGGAGCAGCAGCCTTGGGCTCGGGCAGCTCGACGACCAGGGCTTCGGTCGTCAGGAGCAAGCCGGCGATGGAAGCCGCGTTCTGGAGAGCGGTGCGGGTTACCTTGGTCGGGTCGATGACGCCGGCCTTGACCAGGTTCTCGAACTTGCCGGTCGCAGCGTTGTAGCCGTGGTGCGCGTCCTTGGCTTCGAGCACCTTGGAAACCACCACAGCGCCCTCTTCGCCTGCGTTGGCGACGATCTGGCGCAGAGGCTCTTCGAGCGAGCGAAGCACGATCTGGGCGCCGATCTTCTCGTCGCCTTCGAGCTTCTTCACCAGCTCCTGAACCGCGGGGATGGCGCGAACCAGAGCGACGCCGCCGCCTGGAACGATGCCTTCCTCGACTGCCGCGCGCGTCGCGTGTAGAGCGTCTTCAACGCGAGCCTTCTTTTCCTTCAGCTCGGTCTCGGTGGCCGCGCCCACCTTGATGATGGCCACGCCGCCGACGAGCTTGGCGAGGCGCTCCTGGAGCTTCTCGCGGTCGTAGTCGCTGGTGGTCTTCTCGATCTGCGAGCGAATCTCCTTCACGCGGCCGTCGATCTCGCCAGCCTTGCCGGAGCCGTCCACGATCGTGGTGTTGTCCTTGTCGATGGTTACGCGCTTGGCCTTGCCGAGGTCTTCGAGCTTCACGCCTTCGAGCTTGATGCCGAGGTCTTCCGTGATGGCCTTGCCGCCGGTGAGGATGGCAATGTCGCCGAGGATGGCCTTGCGGCGGTCGCCGAAGCCGGGAGCCTTGACGGCAGCCACGTTGAGCGTGCCGCGCAGCTTGTTGACGACCAGGGTCGCCAGCGCTTCGCCTTCCACATCCTCAGCGATGATGAGGAGCGGCTTGCCGCCACGGGCAACCTGCTCGAGCAGGGGCAGGAGATCCTTCATCGCGCTGATCTTCTTCTCGTAGATCAGGATGTAAGGATCGTCGAGCACGGCTTCCAGGCGCTCGGCGTCGGTGACGAAGTAGGGGCTCAGGTAGCCGCGGTCGAACTGCATTCCGTCCACGGTCTCGAGGCCGGTGTGCATCGTCTTCGACTCTTCAATGGTGATGACGCCGTCCTTGCCGACAACCTTGACGGCCTCGGCAATGATGCCGCCGATCTCCGCGTCGCCATTGGCCGAGATGGTGCCCACCTGCGCCACCGAGCCCTCGTCCACGGGCTTTGAGAGCGTGCCGAGCGCGCCGCCTTCGGTCCACTCGCCGTTCTGCTCGCGCTTGCCGATCACGGCCACAACGGCCTTATCGATGCCGCGCTTGAGCGCCGTCGGGTTGGCGCCGGCGGCCACCGTCTTCACGCCCTCGCGGAAGATGGCCTGCGCCAGAACCGTCGCCGTGGTGGTGCCGTCGCCGGCCACGTCGCTGGTCTTCGAGGCAACTTCCTTGACGAGCTGCGCGCCCACGTTCTCCAGCGGGTCCTTGATCTCGATTTCTTTGGCCACCGTCACGCCGTCCTTGGTGATGGTGGGGGAGCCGAACTTCTTCTCGATGACGACGTTGCGGCCCTTGGGACCGAGCGTCGCCTTCACCGCGTCCGCCAGCGTGTTCACGCCGCGCAGGATCGCCTGACGGGACTCTTCACCGTGCAGAATCTGCTTTGCCATTGTCTTCTCCTAACAGGGGTTCCGGGTACAGGGTACGGGGTACAGTCCCCATGATCCGAGTTGACCCGTAATTCAGTGTCTTAATGTGCCGTTCAGGTCAGAGCAACAGGTTGACTCCAGGAACTGCCGGACTTTTTCTGTATCCTGCACCCTGACCCCGCATTTACTTCTTGACGATGCCGAGGACTTCTTCCTCGCGCATGATGAGGAACTCCTCGCCGTCGATCTTGATCTCGGTGCCGGAGTACTTGCCGAAGAGCACGCGGTCGCCGGCC
>JASHPD010000095.1 GCA_030038315.1 Acidobacteriaceae bacterium | reverse complement strand
CGATGAGCGGCGGCGGTTGAACGAAGGTTTGAAAGAAGTTCTGTAACGGATGAGTTGCGAGGTCAGTTTCAGCACGGCAAAGCTAAAAGCTAACGGCTGAAAGCTGACAGGAAGAAGACGATGGCAAACGTGGATGTAGTCAATCTGAATGGGCAGAAGGTGGGCTCGGTGGAGCTGGCCGACGCGATTTTCGGCGCCGACCAGGTCAACGAGGCTCTGCTGTGGGAGGCGGTGAAGCACTTCCGCGCCGCGCAGCGCCAGGGCACGCACGCCACCAAGAACCGCAAGCTGGTTGCCGGTTCGGGCAAGAAGCTGTGGAAGCAAAAAGGGACGGGCCGCGCGCGCATCGGGTCTGTTCGGTCTCCTTTGTGGCGGCATGGCGGCACGGTGCATGGACCTCAGCCGCGCTCCTATGAGTACGCCTTCCCGCGCAAGAAGCTGCTGGGCGCGCTGCGCTCGGCTCTGGCCGCCAAGCTGGCCGACGGCAAGCTGACGGTGGTCGATTCACTCGATATCAAGGAAGCGAAGACCAAGCTCTATCGCAAGGCTCTCGACACGCTGGGAGTGACGCGCACGGCGCTGCTGGTCGAAAACGGCAAGACGCTGACGCAGGCGCTGGTGCTGGGCGCGCGCAACCTTGAGGGCGTGGAGCTGGTGCTGAACAACGAGGTGCATCCTTACGATCTGCTGCGCTATGAGCGGGCCATCTTCTCGAAGGCCGCGATTGAGCAGTTGACCGAGGCTCTGGCCAGGACCGTGTCGAAGCGCAAGCTCGCACAGACGGAGGCTGCGTAATGTCGACGATTTATAACGTGATTCGCCGCCCGCTGATTACCGAAAAGGGCCTGGGCGTGAAAGAAACCGAGGGAACGCTGGTCTTCGACGTAACCCCGGACGCGACCAAGACCGAGGTGAAGCAGGCTGTCGAGGCTCTCTTCAAGGTGAAGGTGGCCGCGGTTCGCACTGCGAACGTTCTGGGCAAGGAACGCCGCCGCGGCAAGTTCGCGGGTTTCCGTCCGGATTGGAAGAAGGCATACGTCCGGCTGAAGGCCGGCGAGAAGATGCCGGAGTACGTGAGCAACCTGTAGAGAAAAACAGGGACTGAAGGGACTAGGGGACTCAGGGACTAGGCCGCTCACGGAACTGAGAAGGATTATCGAAGCTCGTGGATGCGTTGAGCTTCGGAGAAACGGGGAGAATGGCGCTTCAGGTTCGCGCCGATTCTTCAGGACAAAGACGATGGCTATCAAGACATACAGACCGGTAACGCCGACCCTGCGCTTCAAGAGCACGCAGGTGAACGACGACATTACCACGTCGACGCCGCACAAGCCGCTGCTGACGACGCGCAAGCGCACCGGTGGACGCCGCAACTCGGGCGATCTGACCATCCGCCACCACGGCGGCGGGCACAAGCAGAAGATCCGCCAGATCGACTTCAAGCGCGACAAGGCCGGGGTTCCGGGCAAGGTGGCGACGATCGAGTACGATCCGAACCGTTCGGCGCGCATCGCTCTCGTGCACTACGCAGACGGCGAGAAGCGCTACATCCTGCAGCCTGTCGGGCTGAAGGTGGGCGCGACGGTGACCTCGGGCCCCGAGGCTGACATCCTCGTCGGCAACGCGCTGCCGCTCAAGTTCATCCCCGCCGGCACCACGGTGCACGCGATTGAGCTTCGTCCGGGCAAGGGCGCGCAGATGGCGCGTTCAGCCGGCGCGCAGGCGCAGTTGGTGGCCAAGGAAGGCGACTACGCGCTGCTCAAGCTGCCTTCGGGCGAGACGCGCCGCGTGCTCGTCGATTGCTACGCGACGATTGGCCAGGTGGGCAACACCGACCACGAAAATGTTTCGATCGGCAAGGCCGGACGCAACCGCTGGAAGGGCATTCGCCCGACCAACCGCGGCGTGACGATGAACCCGGTTGACCACCCGCATGGCGGCGGCGAGGGCAAGACCTCCGGTGGCCGTCATCCGGTGACGCCGTGGGGCCAGCCGACGCGCGGATACAAGACTCGCAACAACAAGCGGACGGACACATTTATTGTCAGCCGCCGGACCAGGTAGAGGAGCTAGGGTTTTATGGCACGTTCGACGAAAAAGGGTCCGTTTGTGGATTCGCACCTGAGCGTGAAGATCGAAGCGCTCAATACGGCCAACGACAAGAAGGTTGTGAAGACCTGGTCGCGCCGCTCGACCATCTTCCCGGAGTTTGTGGGGCACACGATTGCCGTGCACAACGGCAAGAAGTTTGTTCCGGTCTACGTGACGGAGAACATGGTGGGCCACAAGCTGGGCGAGTTTGCTCCCACGCGCACGTTCAAGGGGCACACGGCGGGCGGCAAGGCTGAGGCTGCGGCAAAGCCGCGCTAAGAGAATTCGGCGCGGGATGATGAGAGTCTCCCGCGCGCAACGAGATTGAGGAAGAGACGATGGCAGTCGAGACAAAAGAATACCGGGCCGAGGCCAAGTTTCAGCGCGTGTCGCCGCAGAAGGCGCGCCTGGTGCTCGATCTGATTAAGGGACGGGGTGTGCAGGAGGCGCTGGAGACGGCGGCCTTCACCAAGAAGCGCATTGCTCCGGTGATCCACAAGCTGCTGGTCAGCGCGGTGGACAACGCCAAGTACGTGGCGGGTGAGCAGGGAACCGACCTGGACGTGGACAACCTCTACGTCAAGCAGGCTCTGGCGAATGACGGACCGCGCATGAAGCGCATCCGCCCTGCGCCGATGGGCCGTGCGTACCGCTACCAGCGCCGCCTGGCGCACATTGTGCTGACGGTGGCGGAGCGCAATGGTTCGTCCTCGCTGGTAACCAAGGTGGAAGAACCGGCGGTTGAAGCGAAGCCCTCGAAGAAGGCTCCGACAAAGAAGGCGGCTGCCAAAAAGGCTCCCGCGAAGAAGGCAGCGGCCAAGAAGGCGCCTGCGAAGAAGAAAGCCGCAAAGGCGTAAACCTGATTCAGGTTTTTAGGGGTTTGAGGTAAAGCTATGGGACAGAAAGTCCATCCTTACGGATTCCGGCTGGGAGTGAACAAGCCGTGGCGTTCGCGCTGGTACTCGGAGCGCGACTATGACAAGCTCCTTGTCGAAGATGTGAAGCTCAAGGCCGAACTGCGCGAGAAGCTCAAGGCCGCCGGCGTCAGCTCGGTCGAGATCGAGCGTCCGGGCAACAAGCTGC
>JASHPD010000094.1 GCA_030038315.1 Acidobacteriaceae bacterium | reverse complement strand
CGCCCGCATCCGCTCCGGATGCAATTCCGGGTACAACCGGCAATGTTCCTTCACCCATCGCAGACCTCTCACTTCAGCGTCAGCAGGTACGCGGTAATCTGCGCGTACTGCCGATCGGTCAGGTGCATGGCGGGCATCAGCACACCCGGCTTAAACTGGCTCGGGTCCGTGATCCATGCCTTCAGGTTCTCCGGCGTATTGGCCAACGCTCCCGCGGCCAGCGTCGTGCGGCTCATCAGGTGCGTCAAATCCGGTCCAAAGCGGCCATTGGCTACTGTGCCCTCCACCGTATGGCAGTTGATGCAAGCCTGCTGCTCAAAGACACGCTGCCCCACAGTTGCATTGATCGCATCGCTCGTATCGGCTGCCTCGGCCTGCGTCAGTTCCGTTTGCTTCTTCTGCTGATCCGCAATCCAGCTTGCAAACTGATCCGGCGTATCGACGTAGACGCGGAGCAACATTTTCGCGTGCTCCACGCCGCAGAACTGCGCGCACTGCCCCAGGTAAACTCCCGGCTTCTCCGGATCAATCCACATGTGGTTCACGCGGTTCGGCAGCATATCCGTCTTGCCCGCAAGCTGCGGGACCCAGAAGCTGTGAATTACATCCGCCGAGGTCAGCTTCAAAAACGTCGCACGGCCTTCCTCGCCCTGCCCCAATGGAATGTGCAGCTCATTGGCCGTCACCACGCCATACTTCGGATAGTGGAACTCCCACCAGAACTGATGCCCCACCGCTGTGACATCCAGCGCGTTCTTTGGCTCCGGCGCATCCTGCACGGAGAACAGCACGCGCGCCGTGCCCAGAAACAGCACCGCAATAATAAGGATCGGGATAATCGTCCATGAAAGCTCGATCTGCATCGAGCCGAAGACCTGCGGCGGCTCCGTCGTGTCCGTGGGCTTCGCCCTGAAGCGGATAAGCGCATACACCAGCAGCGAGCTCACGCTCAAAAAGATCAGTGCCGTAATCGTCAGCACAAAAATCGAGAGCTGATTTGTCTCGCGCGCCGGCGTCGAGAGATTCGAAAATATCCACGTGGGGGTGGAAGCGGCCGCGGCCGCCGGCACTATCCCAAAGGCCGCGGCCAGAAATATCAGTCGTTGGACGAAAACGCGCGCTTTCATTCTGAGTCCAGAATTTCGGCTGGAAGGAACGTTTAGTTCGATGCGCTCAGCCGGCAGAGTGCTGCTTCCGGCCCGGCACGAGCATCCTATCCCTCTCATAGAACCGCGTAAAGACCTGAATCTGTCGCTCACTTTCCCATTGTAACTTTTTCATCCGTGCCGCACTTTGCCATGTGATACGCGTCACTTGTGCTTTTTTTGAAAAATTACCGTGTATTTTTCAAAATGCGCGATTCTTCGCATCCTCCCCGCTGGAACTTTGCGCCGCTCCATCCCGTATCATCCTGTGCAGCAGCAACGCGCATCCAGCACCGGGCGCAGCCCAGGCCGTGCGCAACAAGGAGTCGCAAGAGCGATGAGCACGCAATCCCAATCCAATCTGGAAACGCTCTTCTACCATCAGTACGAGTCCGCACGCCGCGATGAAGTTGTCGGCGTCCTTCTTGCGCTCTTTCTCGGCGGCTTCGGCGCGCACCACTTCTACCTGCGCCGCACCGGCCTCGGCGTTCTCTATTTACTGTTCTGCTGGACGCCGCTTCCGTGGGTCCTGGGCTTCATCGAGTGCTTCTTCATGCCCGCCCGCGTCCGCGAGTTCAACGCCGCGCAGGCCGCCGGCATCGCCGCCGCATTAGGCATTCCGTTGCCGCAAGGCTGGGGCTACACCATTCGCCCAGCCGGAACCGCGCAGCAGCCCGCAGCCGTATCTACGCTCCTGGCCTGCCCGCGCTGCCACGCTACCAACCCCACCGGCGCGCGATTCTGCTCCTCCTGCGGCTCCGCACTTTAGGATTTACATATTCGCTTCGCCGGCGCGCATGGATTCGTTGAACTGCGGCTTGGTGAAGTTGAGCGCTGCTTCGAGCGCGGCCTTGAATTCGTCGGCCTTCGCCAGCAACTGCGGCGTAGCCGAAGCATACTCACCGTCAATCTTCATCAGCCCTTCGCCGGCCTCGTGATTCGCCATGCGCAGCAGATCGGCTTCAGTCGTATTCAGATACTGCGCATCCTGCGGATCGGCAACCCACACCGGCTGCCCCGCGCCCAGCACGCCTGAAAGCCAGTACACCTTGCTCAGCAAATAGCGCAACCGTGCATTATCGTCCGTCTCGGTAAAGATAAACTTCTTCTGCCAGCGGCTGTAAAAGCGCGTCGTCACAAAGACTGGCTGCCGGTTGCCGGACTTGAGGAATTCAAGCTGTCCCAGATCGACAGTCTTGCGCACCGCGTTGTAGATAAAGGACTCGGCATAGGGCTGCTCCATCGCCGGAACAATCTCCGCAAAGGTCACCGTCACGGAAGCCGCAACCTTCGCGTGCAGCGCTGCGTGCTCGGCGTCGGCCAGGTGCATCTCGCCGTGCACAATGTAAGTGTCCGCGCCCGAAGTCGAGCGGTGGAACGGCCACTGGAACTTTCCAAAGGCAATGGGCAACCCGGCGAGCGTCACATAGCACTCCGGCCGCGGATTCCTGAGCCGCTTCGCCGCTGCCGTCAGGTGCGCCGTCATCTCAGGCAGCAGCTCCGGCTTGGTGAAGTCGAAGCCCTCGCTCAGCTCCAGTCGCAGCGTCTTGCCCGCTACGTTGGCCAGCCCCAGATCAAAGACCGCCGTGGGGCTTCCATGAAAATCGCGGCCCTGGGTAATCGAAGAGAGCGCCAGCCCGGCCTTTGCCGCGGCGGTCTCCATACTCTTCACAAGAGACGACTGCAATTCCATTGTCATGCTGCTGCTTCCTGCCTGTAAAGGTCGTTGCAAATCCCATTCTAACTTGCCTTGATGGCCACTCCTATACAATCGTCCTTGTGCTGGACCAAAGCAATTCGCCCATCATTGTTGCCGAAAACCTGACCAAAATCTACCGCTCCGGGCGACTTGAAGTCCCCGCCGTGCGCGGCGTCTCGCTCACGGTCAACCGCGGCGAGTTCGTGGCTATCGTCGGTCCCTCCGGCTCGGGCAAATCCACGCTCTTTTACCTGCTCGGCGGCCTTACACAGGCCACCAGCGGCCGCATCGTCATCGACGGCGTGGATTTCGCCACCCTCAACGACGCCGAGCGCACCCGCCTGCGCAAGCACAGAATCTCGTTCATCTTCCAGAAGTTCAACCTACTGCCCACGCTCTCGGCGATGGGCAACATTGAAGTGGCCTACGCGGTGAGCGGCCGCAAGGAACCGCTCGATCACCAGTTTCTCGGCCGCCTCAGCGAACTGCTCTCCATCCGCGGCCGTCTCGAGCATCGCCCCGCGGAGCTGAGCGGCGGCGAGCAGCAGCGCGTAGCCATTGCCCGCGCGCTCATCACCCATCCGGCCATCGTTCTGGCCGACGAGCCCACGGGGAACCTTGACACGAAGAACTCCGAGGCCGTGCTCGAAATGCTCCAGCGCTCCAACCGCGAGTTCGGCCAGACCGTGCTGATGATTACGCACAATCCCGAGGCTGCACAGATCGCCAACCGCATCCTGCACATGCGCGACGGCGAGATCGTAAACGTAGAAAGCGGAGCCGGCGCAGCGCCTGCAGCAGTTTAGCCGAGAACGCTTCCGCTTCTGTTTCTTCCGTGTCAGGGCACAGCTTCAGCCGGGCCGTGGCACAGAATAAAATCCAACGGAGACGCTGCAGGGAATCGCTTTTCCATGCCGGCCACAGATATTCCAACCCGCGCCTTGCCTACGCTTCACGAGTTCTTCTCGCCGGGCGGGATACTGGCGCAGTCGAAGCTGCCGTATGAGTACCGGCCGGGGCAGTTGCAGATGGCGCGCGCGGTGGAGCAAGCACTCACCGAGCGGCGGCATCTGATTGTCGAGGCCGGAACGGGCACGGGCAAGACGCTGGCGTATCTTTTGCCGGCGCTGCGCACGGGGCAGCGGGTGATTGTCTCAACGGGCACGAAAGCGCTGCAGGATCAGCTTTACTTCCGCGACATTCCGTTTCTTGAGTCGCTGCTAGGCGACCTGCGCGTTTGCTACATGAAGGGGCGCGCGAATTATCTCTGCCGGCACAAGCTGGTGACGCTGCGCGATCAGCCGATTCTTTCTGGGCTTGAGGAGATTGACCAGTATCGGCAGATTGCCGAGTGGGAGCAGACGACGGAAACCGGCGACCGTGCAGAGCTGGCTGGATTGCCTGAGGCGAGTGCGGTGTGGTCAAAGCTCGATGCGCGCAGCGAGGCTTGCCTGGGGCAGACGTGTCCGAGCTATCAGCGGTGCTTTATTACGGAGATGCGGCGGCGGGCACTTGAGTCGGACATTATTATCGTCAACCATCACTTGTTCTTTGCGGATTTGAACGTGAAGCGCGAGGCGGCGGGCGCGCCGGATGCGGGCGTGCTGCCGGATGCTGCGGCGGTGATCTTTGATGAGGCGCATGAGCTTGAAGATGTGGCTTCGAGTTATTTTGGGCTTTCGGTCAGCAATGTGCGCTTTGAAGAATTGGCGCGCGATGTGGATACGCAGCTTCGCGGCAAAGAAGGCACAGGGAACATTCACGGCGTGACGCAGCAGTTGCGCGACCGTGCGCGGCTTTTCTTTTCCGCACTGCCGATGAATGGCGACCAACGCCAGCCGTTTGTTGCGCGGGAAGAGTTCCTGGAGACGCAAGGAGATCTGTATCTCAGCGTGCGCGCTACGTTGCAGCGCATGGAAGCGGATATGGAAAGCCTGAAAAATGTTGAGGAAGCGCCGGGACTGCGCAAGCGCGTGGCACGGTTGCGCGGCGAGCTTGAGTTTCTGATGGAGTCTGACGCTTCAAACCTTGTCTATTGGCTGGAGCGGCGCTCGTATGGCGGAGATCGCAGAGGCGCTGGGCGCGAAGGCTCGCGCAGCACGTTTGTGCAGGCCACGCCGATTGATGTTTCGGAGCTGCTGCGGGAGCTGGTCTTTGAGGCGATTCCTACGGTGGTGTTGACCTCGGCTACGCTCACGGTGCAGGGCAGCTTTGAGCACATGGAGCGCAGGCTTGGCCTCGAAGGCGCGCGCGAGCTGGTGATTCCTTCGCACTTCCAGTATTGCGAGCAGGCGCTCTTGTATCTGCCGCCATCGATGCCGGACCCGCGTGAGCCGGATTTTCCGGAGATGGCGGCGGAGTGCATTCGGCGGGTGTTGGAGATTACCGAGGGGCGCGCGTTTTGCCTGTTTACGAGCTACAGCCAGATGCGGGATTTGTACGAGCGGCTGCTGCCGGTGCTGGATTATCCGATCCTGCTGCAAGGGACGGCTCCGCGCAAGGCGCTGCTCGATGAGTTCCGCATGACGCCGAACGCGGTGCTTTTTGGCACGTCGAGCTTTTGGCAGGGCGTGGATGTGCAGGGCGAGGCGCTGAGCTGCGTGATTGTGGACCGGCTGCCCTTTGCGGTGCCGAATGATCCGGTGGTGCAGGCGCGGATGAAGGCGATTGAAGAGGCCGGCGGAAAGCCGTTCTTTGATTATCAAGTTCCTGAGGCTGTGCTGACGCTGAAGCAGGGATTTGGTCGATTGATCCGGTCGCTTGAGGATCGCGGCGTGCTGGTGCTGCTCGATCCGCGCATTCGGCGGCAGCGGTATGGGAAGACGTTTTTAGAGAGTCTGCCGCCGTATCGCGTGACGACGGAGATTGGCGACGTGGAGGAGTTTTTCCGGTAGTCCGTTTCCTGTACTAGTTCGTTTTCTACAATAAAAAGGTGACTCTGCTTTCTTCGATTCCGTTGCCTGTGGCCCATGCGGATTTTGCTGCGCTCGAATGGCAGCCGCTGCTTACGCTGCTTGCCGGATATGCTTCGTCTTCTGTGGGACGCGAGGGGATTCTTGCGCTGGTTCCTTCTGCCGATGCAGAGTGGATTGCGCGCGAGCACGGGCTTGTGGGCGAGCTTCGGCTGCTGCTTGAGGAGCAAATTTCGGTTCCGTTGGGCGGGCTTTTTGATCCCACGCAGCTTGCGGCGAAGGCGCAGATTCCTGAGGCGGCGCTGGAGGCGGACGAGCTGCAGGCGGTTGCGCGGCTGGCGCGGGATGTTGCGGCTTGGCAGGGGCTGTTGCAGTCGCCGCCGGCGCGGCTTGCTGAGTGGCTTGCGGGGTTGAGCGAGATTTCTGGCGGGCTTGCGATGAGTTTGAAGCCGCTGGCGGAGTCGATTGAGCGGACGATAGAGCCGAATGGCTCGCTGGCCGACGACGCTTCGCCTGAGCTGGCGCGGATTCGGCGTGAGCAGGAGCGGCAGCAGCGGCTGATTGAAGGGTCATTGCGGTCGGCGCTGCGCAGGCTGTCGAGCGACGGAGCTACGCAGGATGACCTCATCACGATTCGCGGCGAGCGGTTTGTGATTCCGGTGCGGAGCGAGCTGAAGCGGCGCGTGAGCGGCGTGGTGCATGGAGCTAGCTCGTCGGGGCAGACGGTGTATGTGGAGCCGCTGGAGACGATTGAGCAGAACAACGAGCTGGTGCGGCTGCTCGAAGAAGAGCAGGCGGAGATTCATCGAATTTTTGTGGCACTGACGCGGCAGGTGGGCATGTATGCCACGGCGCTTGCAGAGGGTGCGCGGGCGCTGGCGCGCGTGGATACATTGCAGGCTCGGGCACGGTTTGCGCGCGAATTTGGTGGCGTTGAGCCTCAGTTTGGCGATGAACGGCTGATGCTCGAAAGTGCGCGGCATCCGCTGCTGGAAAAACGGCTACGCGCTACTGGCGGAAGCATTGTGCCGCTCACGCTGGAGCTGACGGCGGAGCAGCGGCAGCTTGTGATCAGCGGGCCGAACACGGGCGGCAAGACGGTGACGCTGAAGACGACGGGGCTGCTGGCAATGATGGCGCAGGCGGGGATTCCAGTTCCGGCGGAGCGGGCGAGCTTTCCAATTTTCACGGCGTTTCTGGCGGATATCGGCGATGCGCAGTCGATTGAAGCCGCGCTCTCAGCCTTCTCCGCGCACATTGCCAACCTGGGCCGCCTTGCGCGGCTCGCCAACTCGCGCTCTCTCATCCTGCTCGACGAGATTGGTTCCGCAACGGACCCGGAAGAAGGCTCGGCGCTGGCGGTTGCAGTAGCGCGGTTCTTTCTGGATGCACAGGCCTGGACGTTAATTTCCACGCATCACACTTCGCTGAAGGTGTATGCGGCGAATACTCCGGGCGCTGTCAATGCAGCCGCCGTCGTAGACGAGCGCACTTTGGTGCCCACATATCAACTGCGCTTCGGGGTTCCCGGCGCGTCCGCTGGGATTGCGACGGCGGAACGGCTGGGGCTGGATGCGCGTATTGTGACGACGGCTCGGGAGCGGCTGGGATCGCAACAAGTCGATCTCGCGCACTTTCTCGATAGGCTGCACAATGAGCTTGCGCAGCTTGAGGCCGAGCGCAAGGCGGCGCGCGAAGAGCAGTATGCGCTAAACCTGGAGCGCAAGCGGCTGGAGCGCGAAGGCGACAACGAAGTTCGCAAGCGCACGCGGGAACTGGAGCAGAAGCTCGGCTCGCTACTCAAGGAATTCGAGTTCCAGATGCGCGAGAATGTGCGCGCGGTGGAGGATCGCGCGGCGCAGCAGAAGCTCTCGAAAGAAGCGGAACGGCGCATCAACCGCCTGCGGCGTGAGTTTCAGGAGAGCTTTAATCAAGCCGTGGTGGCGCATCGCGCGGGGGCTGACGCGGGCGACGCAAATGCGCAGCCGCATCTGCTGCAGCATATTGCGCCGGGCGATCAGGTGCGTCTGAAGTCGATGAACAAGATTGCCGTGGTGCAGCGCGAGGTGGAGAAAGATGTCTTTGAAGTCGCGCTGGGGCCGATCAAGATGCGCGTAAAACGTGAAGATCTGGCTGAGGCGTCTTCTTCGGAGGCGAAAAAGGATACGCCGCTGGCCGCGGCGCGCAGGCACAGGAATGTGCATGTCTCTGTCGAGAGCGCGAATACCGACGGGATGCGCATGGAGATCAACCTCATCGGCCGCACGGTAGATGAGGCTACCGAAGAGCTTGAGAAGTATCTCGATCGCGCGTTTCTGGCGGGGCTGCCGCGGGTGCGGGTGATTCATGGGCATGGCGCAGGTGTGCTGCGGCGCGGCGTGCGGGAGTTTCTGAAAGGACATCCGCATGTGGCGGGGATTGAAGAGGCTCCGCAGAATGAAGGCGGTCAAGGGGCTACGCTGGTGGAGCTTAGACAGTAGTTAGGAAGATACCACGATATAGCTGCGATTCAGCGAGTTAGTCACGCTGCGCGCGGTAGCGAGTCGGCAAGTCAGCGGTGGAACATCGTCCGCATAGAAGTTAAATGCAGTTTCCAAAAAATTGCGCCGTCCGTGGTTGCGGACGGCGCAGTAGTTTTTGAAGCCCATCCAAGCGGGGGAATCAGTGAGAGATCATGCGGAAGAGCGCGAAGAGCAGGCCGGAGAGAATGGCAGCGGCAGGCAGCGTGAAGACCCAGGCGGCGGCGATGTTGCGGATGGTTTCAAGCTGAAGTCCGCTCTTGTTGGCCGCCATCGTTCCGGCTACGCCTGAGCTGAGAACGTGCGTGGTGCTGACAGGCAGGCCGAAGTTGTCGGCGAGGAAGATGGTGCCGGCGGCTACGAGCTCGGCGGCGGCGCCCTGGCCGTAGGTCAGGTGCTCCTTGCCGATCTTTTCGCCGACGGTGACGACGATGCGCTTCCAGCCGACCATCGTTCCAAGGCCGAGGGCGAGCGCAACGGCGACCTTGACCCATGAAGGAATGAACTTGGTCGCCTTGTCGATCTTGTGCTTGTAGTTGTCGAGCGCGGCCTGCTGGTCGGCGGTGAAGTTGCCCTGGTGGTTCTTGTCCAAAATACGGAGGGTTTCGCTGACGACGTACATGTCATTGCGGACGTTGCTCTGCTGCGCAGGGGGCACGTTCTTGTAGTCGCCGTAGGCCTTGACGTCGCCTTCGAGATCGCCGATGAGCTCGCGCAGGGCGGTCATGGTGTTGGGCTGGATCTGCTTGGTGCGGAGGTAGTCGGTCAGCGTGTCGCGCGCGGAGGGTCCGAGGATGGCGTTCTTATCTTCGTGCGCCTGCACGACGGTGATGGCGGCCTGGCTGGAGTTGAGGAAGTCCTGAATGTCGCGCCGGGTGACGGCGTGGTTGAGCGCGTAGGCCGTGGGTACGGTGCCGATGAGGATGAGCATGATGAGGCCCATGCCCTTCTGACCGTCATTGGAGCCGTGAAAGAAGCTGACCAGCGTGCAGGTGAGCACGAGCAGGGCGCGGATGGGGAACGGCGGCGGGGTGTTGTCCTTGGGCGCCGAGTAGAGTTCGGGGTACTTGATGAGCTTCTTCGAGAGATAGAAGAAAATGGCCGCGAGGCCAAAGCCGACGATGGGCGAAACGAGCAGCACCTCAAAGACCTTGGTGGCCTGGCTCCAGTCAACGCCGGAGGTTCCGTTGCCGCCGGTGAGGAGCTGGTTGGCAACGCCGACGCCGATGATGGAGCCGGTCATGGTATGGGTGCTCGATGCGGGCAGACCGAGGTACCAGGTGCCGAGGTTCCAGAGGATGGCAGCAATGAGCAGGGCGAAGACCATGGCGAAGCCCGCGCCGGAGCTGACTTTGAGGATGAGCTCGACGGGCAGCAGCGTAATGATGGTGAAGGCCACAGTTCCGGCGGAGGTGAGCACGCCAGCCAGATTGCAGAGGCCGCTCCAGACGACGGCAAGGTTGGGCTCAAGCGAGTGGGTATAGATGACGGTAGCGACGGCGTTGGCGGTATCGTGAAAGCCGTTGACGAACTCAAAGCTGAGGGCGCAGAGAAGCGCGATGCCAAGCAGCATATAAGCCCAAGCGCTGCTCGATGCTACGTGGGCCAGGTCGCCGGCGATGTGGAAACCGATGTAACTGAGGCCGCCGATGAGGGCGATGAGAATAATCACACCGCTGATCCATCCCGGCATGCTGCTCATTTTGCGGTCAAGCGAAGAAGCGCCGCCTGGTGTGGCTCCTGCAGTGGTGGCTAGGTCGGACATAGGGAAGGCTCCCAAGTGAATTTTGCAGACGTCCGGCGCTGCGGGGAAGGAATTGCCGGACGAGCAAAGGGATACACGAGGAAGATGAATTGGGAATGAATTTGCGGGAGGTTGCCACTATGGAAGCGCGCTTATGAACAAAAAAGGGAGGTTTACCTCCAGTCGTCGCGGGCGGCTATGGCTTCGTTTACGACGGCGTCGAAACCGGCATTCTTTTTGATGAAAATCTCTGAAAAAGCCTTGTCCTGGCGGAGCAGGATGGCTTGCAGGCGGACCAGCTCCAGAAGGGCGAGGAAGGTGGCTACCAGGGCGCGCTCGGAACGGGTGTGGCTCAGCAGCTTATGCAACGCGATGGGACGGTCTTCCATCGTCAGGCGGCGGGTGAGGAACTGGATCATCTGGCCGACGGTGACCGAGTCCTCTTCCACATCGAAGGTGGGGCGGGTGCGGACGCGGTCGAGGATCTGCTGGAAGATGCGAACGAGGTCCGTGGTGTCGGCGGCGATCTCCGGCTCGGCTTCGGCGTCGTTTTTGAATTCGCGGATGCCGGGGTTGGTCCAGGCGGCAGATTCGAGCATCTGCTTCTCGTGGAGCATCTGCGCGGCGTTCTTGAAGCGCTCGTGTTCGAGCAGGCGCTCGACGAGCTCGCGGCGAGGGTCTTCGGCGGTTTCTTCCGGGCCGCTGGGCGCGCGCGGCAGGAGCATCTTGCTCTTGATGTGAATGAGCAGCGAGGCGGTGTAAATGAACTCGCCGGCTACGTCCACGTCGCTTGCTTTGAGCTGGTCTACGTAGGCGAGGAACTGCGCCGTGATCTTGGCAATCGGGATGTCGTAGATGTCGATGTCCTGCTTGCGGATGAGGTCGAGCAGCAGGTCGAGCGGGCCGTCATACACCTGGCCGACGATGACCGAAAACGGCGAGAATTTTTCCTCTTCCTCGGAGGCTTTTTTCGGCTTGGCGGCGGCTTTGGGCGCGGGTTTGTCCGCCGGGCCGGGCGGTGGGGTGAGCACGAGCGTCGGTCCGGCTGGGGCTTGGGAGGTTTCCACGGGGGTCGAGTTGGGGGAATCACTCATCGCTGACTCAATTTTCGCTCAATGGTCGGGATTTTGAGCAGCCGAATTGCGATTGCGGTGTGGGAAACGCGGCTGTTTTGTTCGGAGGAAGTGCCGTCCCACCCTCGTGCGATAAGGCCGTGCAAGGGCAGATCACTGCAAGCTATCGTATTTACCAAGTAATTCCGTGATGTCTATGGGATCGACAGCGTCACTCACGTTTGCATTGCCAACCTGACGCTGCAGCGGCGCGAAAGAAAGATTCCATCTTCCATTAAGCTTCCAAATTAGCACGTGAATGTCACTGTCTTTGGATGCTTTCTTCGCTTGTGCAAACTGCTGAGCATAAAACTTTTGAGGAATGACAAAGTCGTTAAGCCTATACTTTTCATCCCAACACAGAAGAACCCAAACCTCATAAGTTTTCGAAGGGATTCTAAAATGCCATCCACCTGGCTCTCTGACGGCTGTTTGAATAGTGGCTAAAACGCGCTTCTTTTTCGTTGTAATGAACGGTTCTTCCAGCTCTCTGCGGATTGTCGGAAAAACGCGGTTGGCTTCCCGCGTAAGATGAATATCTCTAGGCAAGACATTTTTTGACCAGTATTCCTGAATCAATTTTTCCTGTTGGTCCGACGGCAGATTCCACCAGTTCTTGTTTGTGGACAGATCGCGCGGGTCGCGGCGATCACCGTCCGCGAGTCCGAAGTACCTCCGCACGGCGCCCAGATCGCGGGACAGGTCGAGTATGGAGCGGACGGACTGCATCGTTTGTTCGGCACGTTCCGCCGCTTTCGCGGATTGTGCACGCAGCATTTCCCATGTGTCGTCGATCCTGGATTCGAGCTCCTGGCGCTTGAGATATATCGGCCAGGTAACGTCACGAACGGAATTCGCGGCCTTGAGCTTGCAGAACTCGCAGCGCAAGGTTGCCGTTCGACAGCCATGCTGGGTTTCCGCCTGGATTTCGGAAGTGCTGAAAGCCTTATGCAAATCTCCCACCGGGCAAAGGTCGGGGTCGCCTGGATCGTCCTGCCTGATACGCTGGCCGCCCGTAGACATTTCGAGAATTTTTTTGCCCGCGATCTGAGGGGACTCCGATAAGCCTATGGTGTTGCCATAGCTCTTGGACATTTTGCGGCCGTCGGTTCCGGTAAGCTTCGGAGATGGCGTCAGCAACACATCCGGCTCAGGAAAGACGGGGGTCTTGTACATGGAATTGAAACGGCGGGCGACTTCGCGGGTGAGTTCGACGTGCGCAATCTGGTCCTGCCCCACAGGCACGAATTGCGCCTGATAGAGAAGGATGTCCGCTGCTTGAAGAAGTGGATAGCCGAGAAAACCGTAGGTTGTAAGATCCTTGCCCTTGATGTTCTCCAACTGCTCCTTGTAGGTTGGCACGCGCTCGAGCCAGCCAAGCGGCGTGATCATGCTGAAGAGCAGGTGTAGCTCGGCGTGCTGAGGCACATGGCTTTGAATGAATACCGTTGATTTTTCAGGATCAAGCCCGGCAGCTAGCCAATCGAGCGCAACATCCAGAGTATTGAGTTTGATCCGGCTCGGGTCGGCGTAATCGGTTGTCAGCGCGTGCAGGTCGGCAATGAAGAAATAGCACTCGTACTGGTTCGAGTCCTGGAGCTTGACCCAGTTGGCCAGCGCGCCCATGTAGTTGCCCAGGTGGAGCTTGCCGGTGGGGCGCATTCCGCTCAGGACGCGCGGGAGGGATTTTGCTTGGGTTTGGTCGGACATTGTGCCTGTCGGAGATAAATTCGCGCCGGTTGTGGCTTTCTTTATTGTAGCGGGCGGTAACGGCCTGTTTGCGATCCCACCCTAGCGGCAAAAACAACTACGCCGCGAGGGTGGGGCACCCGTTATGGCCTCTTGCGCTTTGGCAAAGCGGCCCACATGGGCGCTATTCGCCGGCTTAGCGGGCGGGCAGGCTGCTAAGCATCGCGAAGATCAACCGGAGCACCGGGGACATCAGCAGCCCGAGCAGAAAATATCCGGCGGCGATCATCAGGACCCAGCTCAGGATGCCGCCGATGCGGTCGTAGACCTGCACGGCGTTGTAGGGAAGCAGATTCCGCACAATCCGGCTTCCGTCGAGCGGAGGGATCGGAATGAGATTAAAGAAGAACAGCATGAGGTTCAGCTCAACGGCCAGAAACGCGAGCATCACGAGAGCGCCAATCGCCGTTCCAAAGGCCGCCGATTGAAGGCCCACGAAAACAGAGAGCACAAGCTCGCGGCCGCCGGGCACAAATACTGTAATTGCCGCGAGAAGAACAGATGCGAGGAAGACAAGAAGCAGGTTGGAAGCCGGTCCGGCGAGCGTTACCAGGTTGTCATCGCGCACGATTTTGCGGAAGTTGCGGGTGATGACGGGAGTGGGCTTGGCCCATCCAAAGAGCAACCCGCCCGGCATCAGGAAAAGCATCACCGCCGGAAACAGCAGCGTGCCGACGGGGTCCACGTGGTACATGGGGTTGAGCGTGACACGGCCCTGCAGGCGCGCTGTGTGGTCGCCCAGCAGCGAAGCCACCCACGCATGGGCGCACTCGTGCACAGAAAGCGAAAAAACCAGCAATACAAATTCGAAGACGGCGATCACTAAGGCGTGTTGCGACAAAAAAATCTCCCGCGGTGGAAAACTCAGGGTAGCAGATGGAGCCTTCCCACCCTTCCCGCAAGGAACACAGGAAGAATGGCGGCATTCGTTATCGCGGGTCGGCGGGAAAGCTGCCGACGACCGTGCCGTCGGGAATCTTCTGGCCAGCAAGGACGATGGCGTGGCTGCCGATGCGGACGTTTTCGCCGATCTCGACGGGGGCCAGCGTGACGCGGTCGAAGTCTTCCGGCGAGTGGGTGTGCGAGTAGACGCGCGCAAACGAGCCGATGACCGTGCCTTTGCCGATGGCGATGCCGCCGCGGTCGTTGAGCAGCGCGCGCTGGCGGATCACGACGTTGTCGCCGATGGAGAGATTGTAGCCGTAGGTGAGATCGACGCCGTGATGGATGCGCACGCCAGTGCCGATGTGCGCGAAGATGTGGCGGCCCAACATGCAGCGGAAGCGCAGGCCGAGCCAGTGATTGAGGCCGAGCGGCGAGCGGTCGAACATCTGCCAGAACCAGAGCAGCGGCTTGCGGGGAATCCATTTATCGCGGTCGAGGTCGGCGAAGTGGCCGGCTTCGAGGGTCACGTTCTGCGGGTCCATGGCGAGCGCCATGACGTTACCGGGCAGCTCGCTGGTGAGCGTGAGGTTGAGCCCGCCGCCGTGCGGACGGCCCAGAAAAATCTGGTAAAGCTGGTCGCGGACGATCTCCGAGCGGCGCTCCGGCGCGGGATGACGGGTGAACTCGTCGTCGAGGAACTGGAGCCAGCGGCGATAGACCTCTTCGGACTCCGGCGAAGGATGAGGCAGAGAAGAAGGATTGGCCATACGCTTAGAGACGATAAACGAGAGGGCGAGGATTCCGCGAATGTGGGGAAACAGGGATTAGGGGAACAGAAGGCGTGGCGGCGTTATCCTAAAGAATCCGGCAGATTTGCCGGATGTGAGTGTGCAATGTCTGAAGAAACTGCTGTGAAGCCTGCTGAAACTTCGCCAATCGCTTCTGGAACTGCGCTCATTGCGACGATTGCTACGCTGGGGCGCTATGAGGGGCAATCCATTACGCTGCGCGGATGGCTCTACAACCTGCGCGAGAGCGGCAAGCTGCTCTTTCCTATTTTTCGGGACGGGACGGGCACGGTGCAGGGCGTGGCGCATGTGAAGTCCGTGCCGGCGGAGGTCTTTGAAGCGCTCAAGGGGCTCACGCAGGAGTCGAGCGTGATTGTGACCGGCAAGGTGCGGGCCGACAAGCGCGCGCCGGGCGGGTATGAGCTTGATGTCGAAAACATCGAGGTTGTTCAGCGCGTGCCGGAGAGCGATCCGTTTCCGATCAGCCTGAAGGAGCATGGCGTTGATTTCCTCATGGAGCACCGGCACCTGTGGGTGCGCACGCCGCGGCAGTCGGCAATTCTGCGGATTCGCGCAGAGATCATGCGCGCGGCAGCGGAATACTTTGATACCAACGGGTTCATCCGCACCGATCCGCCGATTCTCACGCCCGCGGCCTGCGAGGGGACTTCGACGCTGTTTCCCGTCGATTACTTCGGCGATCCGGCGTTTCTGACGCAATCGGGCCAGTTGTATATCGAATCGACGGCGCTGGCGCTGGGGAGGGTTTACAGCTTTGGGCCGACCTTTCGCGCGGAGAAATCGAAGACGCGGCGGCATCTGACTGAGTTCTGGATGATTGAGCCGGAGGTTGCTTATTGCGATCTCGACGAGCTGATGACGCTTGCGGAAAATTTTCTCTCGCATATTGTGCAGAGCGTCGTGAAGAACCGCGCCACGGAGCTGGAGACGATTGGGCGCGACGCGAAGAAGCTCGAAGCGATTACGCCGCCGTTCCCGCGGCTGCGCTATGACGAAGCGGCGCGGATGCTGAATGAGGCTCACGCGAAGGGCGAGCTGGAAAATCTTTTCGAGTACGGCAATGATTTTGGCTCGCCGGATGAGACGTGGCTGAGCAGCCAGTTCGACCGGCCAGTGATGGTGCATCGCTATCCGGCAGCGGTGAAGGCCTTTTATATGGAGCCTGACCCGGTGGAGCCGAAGTATGCGCTGTGCCTGGACGTGCTGGCGCCGGAGGGGTACGGCGAGGTGATCGGCGGCTCGCAGCGCGTGTCAAGCTATGAGCTGTTGAAGAGCCGCATCGAGTCGCACAATCTGCCGCTGGAGGCTTTCCAGTGGTATCTCGATCTGCGGCGCTACGGCAGCGTGCCTCATGCGGGTTTCGGCATGGGGATTGAGCGCGTGGTGGCGTGGGTCTGCGGGCTCGATCACGTGCGCGAGACGATTCCCTTTGCGCGGATGCTGCATCGGATGTATCCGTGAAGAAGCAGAGGGGCAGACAGCGAAAGTTCCTTCGGCTTTTGCCGGGAGGCAGTCGCAGTTTGACAGTTCCGAGACTGAGTGCCTAGTAGTAATCCGCGCAGCTCAGGTAGTAGCCGCAGCGCGTGCAGACCAGCTTGCAGCGATGGCCGGCGAGGCGGTGGCCGCAGGTGGGGCAGATCTGGCAGTGGTGGTCGATGGGAGTTTCTTCAGGCGCGCAGGCCGTCGCAGATTGTGAAAAATCGTCGCGGCCGACGGATTTCAGGGCGCTGGGAAGCTCGGGCAGCATGGGGGACAGATTAGCATGGAGTGGTGGGTAGCAAAGCCGGATTTCCCCCGGCGGTACCCGAAGCATTCATAGCCGGGTGGGCAATGCGCAATGCGTGGCCGAAAGATTCCCGGCGGGCGACAACGTAGACGAACCCCCACCAAGGAGGATTGCAGAATGGCTAGCAAAGCAAGCGCGGTTTGGACAGGTTCCCTCAAAGAGGGCAAAGGCACGATTTCGACGGCGACCGGCGTGCTGAAGAACGCGAATTACTCGTTTGCCACGCGGTTTGAGGGCGCCGAGACGGGCACCACGCCGGAAGAGCTGATTGCCGCGGCGCACGCGAGTTGCTTCTCGATGGCGCTGGGCGCGCAGCTTGGCGGCTCGGGTCTGACGCCGGAGTCGATTGAGACGCACGCGGCCGTTACGCTGGCCAAGGTGGATGGCGGCTTTGCAGTGACGAAAATCGCCCTGACCACGACGGCCAAGGTTCCCGGCGCAACGAAGGAAGTCTTTGATACCGCCGCAGCGAACGCCAAGGCAGGCTGCCCGATTTCGAAGCTCTTTGCCAACAACACAGAGCTCACGCTGGACGCCAAGCTGGTTTAAGCTTCTGCGAGCAGTGCGAACTACAAAGGCCGGCGCCATTGCGGAGCCGGCCTTTGATTTTGTTTCTCATTTACTCGCGGCGGAATTCGTTGGCCCGTTCGAATTCTTCCCGCAGCGCAGGAGTGCGGAGGTTTTCGCGGATATGCGCGAGGCGCTGCTCGAGCTTGAGCAGCGCGCGCTCGATAGCCTCAGCGTTGGTATGGGCGATGTCGCGCCACATGGAGAATGGGCTGGCACCGAGGCGCGTCATCTCGCGCAAAGCGCGGCCGCCTACGTCTTTTAACTCCGGTGCATCGCCGACTTCCTCTTCCAGCAGCGCGCTCAGAGCCGTGGCAGTGAACTGCGGCAGATGGCTAACCCAGGCTACTAGCTCGTCGTGGCGCTCGGGGTTGAGATCGAGGATGCGCGCGCCCATCTGGACGACGAGACTGCGCCAGCCTGTGACGAGCGCTGCCGCCTGCGCGGTGCGGTGCACGGATGCAGCATCGGTGAAGAGCCAGACAGTGCTGCGGAAGAGATTTGCGTCAGCGTGTTCGGCTCCGCCGCGTTCTTTGCCGGCCATGGGATGCCCCGGTAAAAATGCGGCGCGGTTGGGCTGGTTGAAAAGACGCGTGCCTGCGGCCGCGATCTGCGCTTTGGTGCTGCCGACATCGGTGACTAGCTGATCCGGGTTGAGAACGGGAGCTAGCTGCTCCATGAGATCGAGCGTGGCGAAGACAGGCACGGCGATGACGGTGACCTGAGCTTCGCGCGCGGCTTCGATTGCGCTGGAAGCGATCGCATCGACGGCATGAAGATCGAGCGCGGTTTGTGCGCTACTCCTGCTCCGGGACTGGTTCCGGTTCCAGCCAACAATAGAGCCAGTGAAGCCGGAGGCGCGCGCGGCCAAGCCTGCGGATGTTCCCAGCAGGCCCGTGCCCAGGATGGCGATGCGCTCGATCATTGGTTCTTTCAGGATAAGCAATGAATGCAGGTGGTGATCCCACCCTTGCGACAAAAACAAAAACGTCGCAAGGATAGGGCACCCATTGTGATTCTCTACGCAGCAAACGATAACCGCTGATGCCGCGCTACAAGGTTCTTCCTACGGCGTTGGCGATGGCCCGCAGCTCGTGCATGAGCTTGTCGAACTGGTCGGGGTAGAGCGTCTGTGCCGCGTCGGACGCGGCCTTGTCGGCGTTGGGGTGCACTTCGACGAGAATCGCGTCGGCTCCGGCGGCGACGGCGGCTTTGGCCAGCGGGGCGACCATGTCGCGGCGGCCGGTGCCGTGCGAGGGATCGCCGACAATGGGCAGGTGCGAGAGCTTCTTGACGACAGGAATCGCGGCGATGTCCATCGTGTTGCGCGTGGCGGTCTCGTAGGTACGGATGCCGCGCTCGCAGAGGATGACGTTGTAGTTGCCGCCGCTGAGAATGTATTCACTGGAAAGCAGAAGCTCCTCAATGGTGGCGGCGATGCCGCGCTTGAGCAGCACCGGCTTGCGCACCTTGCCGAGCTCGCGCAGCAGGTTGAAGTTCTGCATGTTGCGCGCGCCCACCTGGAAGAGATCGACGAGCGGAAGCATAGGCTCGATCTGCGCAATCTCCATGACTTCGCTGACGACGAGCAGGTCGTGAGCTTCAGCGGCTTCGCGCATCAGCTCAAGGCCGGGGATGCCTAGGCCTTGAAAGGCGTAAGGCGAGGAGCGCGGCTTGAAGGCTCCGCCACGAAGGAATTTTCCGCCGGATTGCTGGATGCGCTTCGCGGTTTCGACGATCTGCTCGCGGTTTTCAATGGAGCACGGGCCGGCCATGACGACGATTTCTTTGCCGCCGACCTTGACGCCGTTGCGGAATTCGACGACGGTGCCTTCCGGACGGAAGCCGTGGCCAGCGAGCTTGTAGGGCGAACTGATGCGGTGGACATGCTCGACGCCGGGCATGTTTTCAAATTGCGCGAGGTCGATGCTGGCCGTGGGGCCTACGCCGGCGAGGATGGTTTGCGAGGAGCCGGTGGTGCGGTGCACGCCTACGCCGGCTTCGGTCATGGCCTCGATCACGTCGTCAATCTGCTCTTCGGTTGCATTCTCCTGCATGGCTACGATCATTGCTTGTTCCCTGTCTCGGGCGCCTGTGCGCCTGTGCCGGGCCCGGCTGCGCTTGCCGCCTGGGCATTTCTTTCCGATGCCAACTCGTTCCGCTGCAGGGCGCGCATGACGTCGATGACGCGCTCGTAGATGTGCGTCAGCTCGATGTCCGGCAGCGGGCCTTTGTTCTTGGCGCGCACGTTCTGAAAGACCAGCTTTTCGCGTGCAGGCTCATACACCGGCAGCGAAGTGGCGGCCTTCAGGTGGCCGATCTGGATGGCCGCCTTGGCGCGCTCATTGAGCAGGTCCACCAGTTGCCGGTCCAGTTCATCGATTTGTTTCCGCAATTCTTCGAGCGTCATGCAATCCTCAACGAGCGCCGGGACAAGGCGCAAAAGTAGATTGCGCCCCGGCGCGGAATGGGAGTTGGAACAAAACTTCAGCTTGAGCGTTTAACGGACCAGCGCCGTTTCCGGTTGGCGCAGGCCCTTGATAAATCGGGCCACGGCGCCGGGCGCTTCGGCGGGAGCTGAGCGCTCAATCAGCTCCACAATCGTGCTGCCAATCACCACGGCATCGGCAAACTCGCCCACCTGCGCCACATGCTGCGCACTGGAGATGCCGAATCCAACGGCCACCGGCAGCTTGCTCCATCGACGAATGCGCGCAACCAGCTCGGAGGCATCCGCAGCAAGGCTCTGCTGCTTGCCGGTGATGCCGACGCGGGAAATGGCGTAGATAAAAGCCGTGGAGTGCGCGGCAATAGCCTGCAAACGCTCGTCCGGGCTTGTGGGTGCGGCGAGAAAAATCGGCGCGAGCGAGACTCGGCTTAGCTCGCCGAGCAGGTCCGAGACTCGATCTGCGGCTTCTTCGACAATCATGTCGGTGACGAGCACGCCGTCGGCACCGGCTGCGGCGGCGTCATCGGCAAAGCGCGCGAGACCATAGCGCAAAATCGGATTCAGATAGGTAAAGATGATAAGGCCCGCTTGAGGGCGGGCCGTGCGAATCTCTTTGGCGAGGGCGAGAACGTCTTTGAGGCTGACGCCATGCGCGAGGGCGCGCTCACTGGCGCGCTGAATTACCGGGCCGTCAGCGAGCGGATCGCTGAAGGGGACGCCAAGCTCGATGACATCCGCGCCTGCGTCGATGGCGTCGATCGCAATGGCGCGCGTGGCTTCGATCGAGGGGTCTCCGGCGGTGAGATAAATCACTAGTCCAGGCTTGGATTGGAAGTGAATCGGCATCGGCTTTCGCGCTTAAAAGCAGTTCTCCTTCAACTATCGATACCTTCAATGTCCATACATTGCGGTTTTTCTTAAGGAAAAACCGCGCGAAATGTGAGCCTTCGGTGTGCATCCGAAGGAGAACCGCTCTATTTGCCCTCCAGATGAAGCTCGTGAGCAAGAATGCCCATGTCCTTGTCGCCGCGTCCGGAGAGGTTCACTACCAGTATGTCACGCGGGCTCAGGGTGGGCGCTATGCGCAGGGCTTCGGCCACGGCATGAGCCGATTCAAGCGCGGGCAGGATGCCTTCAGTGCGCGCGAGCTTTACGAGAGCATCGAGAGCTTCGGCGTCGTTGCGCGAGGTGTACTCGGCACGCTTCGAATCATGCAGCATGGCGTGTTCCGGGCCGATGGAAGCGTAATCAAGGCCGGCCGAAACCGAATGCGTCTGCGCGATCTGGCCGTTTTCATCCTGCAGAACGTAGGAGAACGTACCCTGCAGCACGCCGGGAACGCCGCCCTCAAAGCGCGCCGCGTGCTCGCCGAGCGCCGTGCCGCGGCCGCCGGCTTCTACGCCGATGAGGCGCACATCGCGCTCAGGGATGAATTCGTAAAACGCGCCGATGGCGTTGGAGCCGCCGCCGACGCAGGCGATAACGGCGGTAGGCAGGCGGCCTTCTTTTTCGAGAATCTGCTCCTTCATCTCGCGGCTGATGCAGCGATGAAAATCGCGAACCATCGTCGGATAAGGATGCGCACCGAGCGCCGAGCCGAGAAGATAATGCGTGGTGCGGACGTTTGTCACCCAGTCGCGCATCGCCTCACTGATCGCGTCTTTGAGCGTCTTCGATCCGGACGAAACGCCGCGGACCTCCGCGCCCATCAGCTTCATGCGCAGCACGTTCAGCTCCTGCCGCGCCATGTCCACTTCGCCCATGTAAACGATACATTCGAGGCCAAGATGCGCGCAGACTGCCGCAGTCGCCACGCCATGCTGGCCTGCGCCGGTTTCCGCAATGATGCGGCGCTTGCCCATGCGTTTGGCAAGCAGGCCCTGGCCGAGCGCGTTGTTGATCTTGTGCGCGCCGGTGTGGAGCAGGTCTTCGCGCTTGAGATAAATCTTCGCGCCGCCGAGCGATTCGGTGAGCCGCTGGGCAAAGTAGAGCGGAGTGGGACGTCCGGCAAAGTCGCGGAGCAATTCATTCAGCTTGGCCTGGAAGGCAGCGTCGGCTTTGGCGGCTTCGTATTCACGCTCAAGCTCGACGAGCGCGGCCATCAGCGTCTCCGGCACGTAGCGGCCGCCGTAGACGCCGAAGCGGCCGGGGCGCGACTCCGACGGCGCTGAGGGAAGAATGACCGATGCCATAAACTGCGCCTCCTGATGCGTCTGCGGCACTTCTATGCGGACAGGGACTGAATCTTTAGTGTAATGCCGCGGTGGAACATCCGTTCTGTGCGCTCATTTTGCGGAATTGCCGGCCTCGCGCGCGGTGCGGATGAATTCGCGGACTTTGGCGGCGTTTTTGCGGCCGGGTGAGGCTTCTACGCCGCTGGCGACATCGATGCCCCAGGGATGCAGCGTGGCGATGGCTTCGGTAACGTTGGTGGGGCTGAGACCTCCCGCTGCGATTAGTTTGGCGTGGCTGGTCGGGCCGAAGATGGTTTTGCGCGCTTCGTTCCAGTCGAAGGCGATGCCGGTGCCGCCTGCTGCCGTCGCAGTGCGGGAGTCGATGAGGATGCCGTCCACATTGGGGTCGGTGGCGATGGCCGCGGCTTGCTGTGCGGCTTCAGGACCGAAGTGGACGACTCGCAGGATGCGCAGTGCGGGTCCGAATTCTGCGCGGAGCTGTGCGGGAGCATTTGCGCCGGCCTCCGCGTGAAGCTGTACACCTGTCAGGCCGGATTTGCGCACGGCTTTAGCGATTTCCGCGGGAGACGCATCGACGAAGACGCCGATTTTTTCGAGATTTTTGGGAAGTTTCAGGGTGATCTCTGCGACCTGAGCCACGGTGACGCGGCGCGGGCTTGGCGCGAAGACGAAGCCGACCGCATCCGCTCCGGCTTCGGCAGCAAGCAAAGCATCGTTGAGCGAGGTGTTGGCGCAGATTTTGACCCAGAGGCTCATCGCGCGATTGCTGTTCCGGTTAGCAGGGCGGTGAGCGCGATGCCGGGATCGGGCTGGCGCATCAGGCTTTCGCCAATGAGGAAGGCATCGAAGCCGGCTGCGCGCAGGCGCTGGATGTCTTCCGCGGAGCCGATGCCGCTTTCTGCCACGCGGAGTACGCTGTGCGGGATGCGCTCGATGAGGTCGAGCGAATTTTCCAGGCGCACGGCGAAGGTCTTCAGGTCGCGGTTGTTGACGCCGATGGCGTCTGCGCCGGTTTCGCCGAGGGTGTCGAGCGCGCGGTTGATCTCGTCTGCCGTGTGGACTTCGATGAGCACGTCGAGCTCGAGCACTTTTGCCGCTTGCGCGAGTCGCTTCAACTCCGCATCGGTGAGCGCGGCGACGATGAGCAGGATTGCATCGGCGCGGTGCGCGCGGGCTTCGACAAGCTGGTACTCGTCCACAGTGAAGTCCTTGCGCAGGCAGGGGAGCGGCACGGTTGCCGATGCGATTTCGAGATTGCGCAGGCCGCCCTGGAAGTAGGGCTCGTCGGTGAGGACCGATAGCGCTGCCGCGCCGCCGGCGAGATATTGCCGCGCAATCTGCGCTACGTCGAAGTCCGCGCGAATGAGACCTTTGGACGGCGAGGCCTTTTTGATCTCGGCGATTACGGCGGGGCGCTGGGCCGCTGTCCTGCGCAGGGCGGCGGCCCAGCCGCGCGGCTGGTGCTGTGCGGCGCGGTGTTCAAGACCGGCGGCGGGCATACGCGCCCTGGAGGCGGCCACCGCGGTGCGCGTTGTTGCGAGAATGGTGTCGAGTTGTGTCATGTTGAACGTCTTTATCCCAGCTTGTCACAGATGCCAGCCTGCGACCACCCGGAGCCTCACAAATGCTGTCCGGCGCGCAAAGCACGAAGCACTGGTGGGCCCGGAGGGATTCGAACCCCCAACCAAGGGATTATGAGTCCCCTGCTCTAACCGTTGAGCTACAGGCCCGGTTCTTTTTGCATTGTAGAGGTTCGGCTGGCGGCGGAGGTGTCTGGATAAGCGTAACGACGGCTCCGGCTGCGGCAGTGTGAAAGTCGCTCCACCGGGGGGAGGTTGCCGAAATCCGTGGAGTATGATAACTAAATGATTAGTTGAGTGTCTTTCTTGAGTGGGACGGGTTATAGCGTATATCCCGATCTGAAGGATGATTTGCGATGCCTCCTAAGCCATCCAACACGCTTACGCCCGCCGAGCTGCGGCTGATGAAGATTCTTTGGATGCGCGGGGAGTCGGCGATCTCGGAGATTGCCGCGGCCGCG
>JASHPD010000093.1 GCA_030038315.1 Acidobacteriaceae bacterium | reverse complement strand
CCCCGGCAGAGCCGGGGGATCTCCTAATGACGATTAGACCGTAATCAACACTTGACTTCAACCAGAAACCACGGCTTGCGGTCCCGTACCACCAGAAAGTCTACCTCCCGCTTTTGCTTGTCTCGCAGATAACGCAACTCGAAATCTCCGAAACCGAGGTCGGTCCAAGTTTCTACTGCTTTCAACTGTGGCAGGCGACATCGTCAGCATCCCGAAGCATCATGGCGGGATATTTGTACGGCTCGATTCCATCCAGTTTGTCGATCATAAAGCCTTAGGCAACAAACTCCGATTCAACTTCAGCGATAGGCAGGGCGGCATCGAGAGCGGCCTTCATTCGCTCTTCTAACTCTTCCGGCAGGCCGCTGTGCACCCATTCCGCCACGGTCTTGACCGTCACGCGGCCGATATATGCCGTCAACTGGTAGCCGATCATTCTCGTTATTCCTGGAGTGAATTAAGCGCCAATCGAGAGCACGAGTTGCCATGGCCGTGCTCGGCCGGTTCGCAAACTGCGGTCATCGAACTCGACCGAAAGGCAAGATTAGTCCTCATAACGCGTTTATGTTGAGAAATGCCCGTTTTGTCGGCAACTATGACCTTTGAGGGGTCTTCGCCCTGGATTTTGAGCCTTTGCACCGATTCTGCGGCATTTCCAGAACCCGCCCACGGTGAATCGCGGCTAGAAAGCGCGGTCGAAGAGCACAATACTCTTATTCGGTGAGGACCTCCACATTGGAGGCCTCTAGCGCAGAGTAGCGGCGGAGAATCCCGCCTTTCAACCTACTCCGGCAATGGCAGCATTTCGCTCATATTGAGTGGCAGCAAAGCTGCTATATCCAGCATCTGCTGCATCCGCCATGAAGATTATCGGGCAATCGAAGTTTCTATCGCGAGTGCGCCTGCAATTGTGGTTTCCGAGGATCCCGCAGAGATTAATCTCCCCAGTCAATCGCATTGACCTTATCCTGCGTTTCGGGCAGCTCAGCCGGGGACAGATAGCGGAGCACTGTCGCGAGATCTTCGTGCCCCGTGTATTCCATCACAGTGCGTGCATCAATCCCGGCTCGGAGCAGGTTCGTCGTATATGTGGCACGGAATTTGTGCAGATACCAGTGCTCGCATTCCTGACGCTCCCGGCAGGACGGACAGTGGCCGCAATTCAACCCAGCTTGCCGGGCAAGCCGCTTGAGCAGGTCCAGCCACTTCCAGTTCGGAGTATCATTCGACGTGCCCAGCACATACCGCCGCTCGCCGTGTGTTTCTTTCCAAGCCTCTAACTGCACGATAAGATCAGCAGAGATCGGCAGGGTGCGCTCCGCCCCATCTTTGATGCGCTTTCCGTCTGCATCCCGTTCCACAACCTTTAGCGCGCGGTTCTCGAAATCAAACTGAAACCACTCCAGATACATCGCCTCCTGCATACGCAAGCCGGTCTTCAGCAGAACCTGAAAGACGATCCGGTGATAAGGAGCGGTAACAAAGGAGAAGAACTGCTGCATCTGCCGCTTGCGATATGCATCCGGCTCTTTCTCGGTATAGGACGGAGCCTTTTCGGCCAATTTCTTCGTGTCCACACCAACCCACTTCAGAAATCCAAAGATCGAAACATGCTTGTTGTAGACGGTGCGATCGGAGTTTCCTTTCTTGCGGAGCTTTCCATACCAGTCGGTAATATCTTCTTCCGTCAACTGGTCCGCATACCGAACCTTTACAAGCGACAGGAATTCCTCGATCGCCGTCTCGAATGTTTCGGCCGCGCGCCCTTTGCCCCTGTTCTTCTGGCGCTTGATGTACTCATTGGCTTTCGCGCGGAGCACAATACGCCCCGGCGTCTCCACGATGGTCGTCCCCGCCTCTTCGGCGGCAACCCGCGCGCGGAGCTTCGAGGCGAGAACATCCATCGCCGTTACGGCATCCGACGCGTTATCGCCGACATTTTCCCAGACCGTCTTGCGATCCTTCGAGTAGCGCAATTCGTAATGGCCGACGGGGAAATGGACCTGCTTGGTTTCAACCTTCTTCCGACCAGCCGCCACTTCCTCAACCGGCTCAATCCGAACCTCCGCGAACGCCGGCCGCACTTTCCCATTGCGGCCCCACGCCGCCGGATAGCGCTTCCAGCCCTCCGGGGTTTTGCACATCCAGTAGAGAGTTACCTTCGGATCCACCATATACCTTCCCCGCAAATGTCGTACAAATATCGTACAACGGAGAATAATAGATGTAAATATCCGACAAATACTGGATAATTATAACTACTGGGTTCGAGTCCATGACCGCCCACCATTCCTTCATTTTTGCCCGTTTGAAGATGATGTTGAACGGGTATCTATATGTAGGCGTTACAGTTGCATCGTCTACCGAAAAGTTCAAGCAGAGCTTTTTGAGCAGTCTGGCCTTTTCAAAACAATCCTCCGTAACATACAGAAAATAAGGCAGCGTCTCAGTTTGAATCGAGAAGACGCAGGGGCTAAAGCCCGCATCCTTAATTTACGCGCCGTTCGGCGCGACTGAAGTCGCGCCCTGACGCGAAGTAAATTCAAACTGAGACACTACCGAAAATAACTCTGATTGGCGAGTTCTAATATGCGCAGAGCGCTCGTTGCCCCGTCACCAACATTGGCGTTTGCGAGCCTGCCCATGAGCAGCTTAACGGCGACCTGCTAGTGTACTTGAGCGGTGATTCTCGGCAAGCGGAACAGCTAGGAGTTCAATTCCGTTTTTCGAGCAAACTCTCGGTAAAAAGTAGGAATCAGTTGTTAGCTGCAACCGCTCGTGGACCCGCACTCCATGCAGCGGTAGCAGCTTCCATTGCGGACCATGATGGCTCCACAGGTTCCGCAGCTTGGCGCATCGCCCATGTTGTACATCTCCTTCATGCCCTGCGTGGCCTGATAGAGGCCGCGGTCGGTCAGCGGCGGCAGATCGGTTTGCGTGGCGCCCGCCTGAATCTCCGGAGCGATGCCGTCAGAGGGAGCCGATGTTGAGCCCATGCCGGTTCCGCTTACCTGATGCAGCTTGCGGGCCACTTCTTCGGCCAGCCGGTCAAGCTGATCCTGTTGCAGATTGGCGGAAACCTGCGCTTCCGCAGCGGCTTCTTCGGCCAGGATTGTCTTTGGTGCGGCGGGCAGTTGCGGCGCCTGCGGAGCAAGCCCGGCAAAGAGCGTCAACTGCGTGCCGGAGAGGAAGCGCAGGCTCAGCCAGCGGAAGATGTAATCCATGAGGCTCTTCGCGTAGCCAATCTGCTCGTTCTGCGTCCAGCCCGAGGGCTCGAAGCGCGTGTGCGCAAATTTCTCACAGAGCACGCGCAGCGGCACGCCGTGCTGCAAGGCGAGCGAAACCGCTGTGGCAAAGGAATCCATGAGGCCCGAAACTGTCGAGCCCTCCTTTGCCATGCGAATAAAAATCTCACCCGGCTCGCCAGTCGGATAGAGGCCCACCGTGATGTAGCCCTCGTGGCCTGCGATGGAAAACTTGTGCGTGACCGAGGCGCGCTCTTCCGGCAGGCGGTGCCGGACGGCGCGTGGCGGCGCGTTCAGGTTCTGCTCCGGCGGAGCAGGCACAACAGGAGTGGCAGCCACGGCAGCGACCGTCGGAATTGTTGCGGACCCGGCAATCTCCTCCAGCGACTTCTCAAAAGCGGAAGCCGCAGCGGCAACGTGCATGGCTGACACCTCCACCTTCTCGCTCGACCTGGCGTCGAGCGCCTTCACGTCATCTTCCGCCGGAGCCTGGCCCGCGGCGATGCTCGTCAGAACACGCGCGCTGACCACGTCGAGCGCTGAAGGCTCCTTCTTCGCGTCGATGCTGGTGTTCAGCGGCTGCGTACCCTTCGAGCCGTCGCGATAGATGGCAACGGCCTTGATTCCCTGCCGCCAGCTTTCGGCGTAGGCTTCGGCCACGTCGTCAATCGTTGCCTCAGCCGGCAGGTTCACCGTCTTCGAGATCGCGCCCGAAAGGAACGGCTGCGCGGCTGCCATCATTTTGATGTGGCCCATGTAGTGGATCGACCGCGTGCCCTTGGCCGGCTTGAAGCTGCAATCGAAGACTGCCAGGTGCTCCGGCCTGATGCCCGGTGCGCCCTCGATGGTGCCGGTCGCGTCGATGTAGCTGACGATGGCGTTCACCTGGTCGTTGTTATAGCCGAGCTTAAAGAGCGCGGACGGCACCGTGTTGTTCACGATCTTAATCATCCCGCCGCCGACCAGCTTCTTGTACTTAACCAGCGCCAGATCCGGCTCAATGCCGGTTGTGTCGCAGTCCATCATGAAGCCGATGGTGCCCGTCGGAGCCAGCACGGTAACCTGCGAGTTGCGATAACCGTATTTTTCGCCGAGCGCGAGCGCCGTATCCCAGCACTCGCGGCTGGCCACAATCAGCGCATCCAACTGCGGCACCGCAAACGGCTCGCCGCTGGTGCGGGACTTGCCGATCTTGTTGACCTCCGCGCGGTGCATACGGATGACATCGAGAAACGGCTCGCGGTTGACATAGAAGCCGGGGCAAGCTCCGCCCTGCCGCTCAATCGAAGCCGTCAATGGAGTGGCCGAACCCAACGCCGGGCAAGCCCCCGCCATCGCCGCCGACTGCAAATACGCCTGCCCACAGATGATCGCCGTCAGCGCGGCCGCCAGGTCGCGGCCCGCATCCGAATCATAGGGAAGGCCGAAGGCCATCAGCAGCGCGCCGAGGTTCGCATAACCCAGGCCCAGAGGACGATAGTCATGCGAATTCTTGGCAATCGACTCGGTCGGGTAGCCCGAGTGATCGACAAGAATCTCCATCGCGGTGATGACTACCGCAATCGCATGGCGATAAGCGGCAATATCGAACGCCCCGCCCGCATTCAAAAACTTGAGCAGGTTGAAGCTGGCCAGGTTGCAGGCCGAGTTATCCAGGAACATATACTCCGAGCAGGGATTCGAAGCATTGATCCGCGCCGTGTTCTTGCTGGTGTGCCACTTGTTGATCGTCGTATCGAACTGCAATCCCGGATCGCCGCACAGCCACGTCGCCTCGGCAATCTTGTGCATAATCTCGCGCGCCTTGTGAGTCGTTACCGGCTTGCGCTCCTTCACCGTAAGCGTGGAGAACTCGCCGTCATTCTCATACGCACGCATGAACTCGTCGCTCACGCGCACCGAATTGTTCGCATTCTGGAAGAAGATTGACGAATAGGCCTCAGAGTCCGGGCCCGAACCGTCATAGCCAGCCCGAATCAGCGCAAAGGCCTTGGCCTCTTCCTTTGCCTTGCACTCGATAAAGTCAACGATGTCGGGATGATCCACATTCAGAATGACCATCTTGGCCGCGCGGCGCGTCTTGCCGCCCGACTTGATGACGCCGGCAAAGGCGTCAAAGCCGCGCATGAAGCTCAGCGGCCCGGAAGCCTGTCCGCCGCCTGAAAGCAGCTCGTGGGAACCGCGAATGGGCGAAAGATTCGTGCCCGTGCCCGAGCCCCACTTGAACAACATGCCTTCGGTCTTGGCCAACGTCAGGATCGAATCGAGTGAGTCCTCAACCGAATTGATGAAGCAAGCCGAGCACTGCGGATTCCTATACCCCGTCTTCTCAAACTTCACGCACCCTGTCACCGGGTCCCAGTGCCAGCTCGCGCCGTCCGAATTCGGCTCCAGGCGGTCGCAGCCCACGTTGAACCACACCGGCGAGTTGAAGGCTACCTTCTGCGTCAGCAGCATGTGCGCCAGCTCATCGTGAAAGATTCCGGCATCCTCGGGCGAGGCAAAGTAGCCGCCCTTGAGGCCCCAGTCGCGGATCGTCTCCGCCACGCGACCCACCAGAGCACGCACGCCCGATTCGCGCTCCGGCGTGTCGAGCTGCCCATGCAGATACTTCGAGGCCACGATGTTTGTGGCCGTCATCGACCAGTCGATGGGCACCTCGACGTCCTTCTGCTCAAAAATCGTGTTTCCTTTGCTGTCGGTGATGGATGCGGTGCGCTTTTCCCACTGCACTTCGTCGTATGGGGAAACTCCCGCCGTAGAAAAGCGCCGGGAAAAGGTCAGCCGGGCTGGACCGGCGCCCTGGGCGGCCGATGCCAATGTCTGAACGTGGGCCTCATTCATAGGGGGGACTCTCCTCGTGGTTTGCTGTAGATCTTCGAAAAAAATGCTGTCAAATGCGCCGTTTTGCCCGGTGGCGCGGGCCGGATCAATCGAGTGCAAGGGGTCTCACAACGGGCGGAAAGGACGCTGCCAAATACCGCAATCGGGAAATAACTTCAGGCCTGCTCATCAGACCTCTTTCGGCCAACTGCTAAAGCCTCACCGGACTCAGAGGAGGCCGATTTTCGTTACAGCCGTTTTACAGCCGCAGTTGGAAAAATAGCGCTGTCTATGGGCCAAGTCAAGTTCAAACCACAATATCTTGTGTTACCTTGGCGTTCCGAGGAACCAAAACCCAAAACACAGCGGTTTTGCCTGTGGAAAGCGCAAATCCTTCCTCTTTGTGCGGGTTTGGGCGGCTTTTCAGGCGTCATCGCACCTTTTCGGGGCAGTTTTCCACCTCGTTTATCCTGGACTGGAACCAAACCGGGCAAGCTCCGAATCGCCCGACAGCATCCATCTTCTTTCACATTCCAGCCTAGGACTGCCGAGGCCTGGAGACAAGGCGTAGAAATAGTGCAAATCCCGGAATCCGCCTGTGCAGAACCTGCCAGATTGTGCACTTTGTGGAGAATTCCGGCATGTCACGGCAATGGATGCCCATATCCATATGGACTGGCGCGGGATGGGAGCATTCGGAAAACACCTCAGCCCTGCTACGCTGAAGGAATCAGCATGGACGCTCCGGAACTGAATCACTGGCAGCCTGTCGCCCGCCCCAGGCCGGTCATACTAGACGGCCGTACCGTCACACTTGAGCCTTTAGACGTCGCCAGACATGCCGCCGCACTCTGGCAGGCCATCCGTAACCACGACGATCTGTGGACCTGGTTTCGTGAAGGCCCCTACGCCGACGAGGAATCGTTCCATGCCTCGGTGACTGCCCGACAGACCGCCGCTGACCTTGTCTTTTTCGCCATTGTGCCAAAGGCGGCTGGGAAGGCCGCGGGCTGGGCCAGTTATATGCGCATGGAGCCGACGCATGGAGTCATCGAGGTTGGCAGTATCCTCTTTTCACCCGCGCTTAAGCGCACCACGGCCGCCACGGAAGCCATGTACCTGATGGCGCGGCATGTCTTTGAAGAGCTTGGTTACCGGCGCTACGAGTGGAAGTGCCATGCCGAAAACCTTCCCAGCCGGCGTGCCGCGGAGCGGTTGGGGTTTACCTATGAGGGCGTCTTCCGGCAACACATGGTAATAAAAGGCCGGAATCGGGATACGGCGTGGTTCTCGATGCTGGATCGGGAATGGCCGGCGAGGAAGCGCGCCTTCGAGGCATGGCTCGCGCCGGAGAATTTCGACGCCGAAGGCCGCCAGCGCAGATCTCTCGAATCCTTCCGCCACTGATTGCTGCCCTAATTGCTGCTCTTCGAACTGAACAAAGTGCTCCAGATGTCCGTCAGGCTTACACCGACACCGATGCTGTAGTACTCCTGCCGTTGCGGCATCGTCGGTATTACATACGTGTTTGACGCCGAAGGGGCTTGAACAAGATTCTCATACACAACACTCGAAACGGGGTTCAGTGGGATAAAGTTGTTCACGTTTGGAAACTTTGAGTGGTTGAAAGCCAGGCTCGCCGAGCCGAAGAAATAGATAACTGGAATGGTCGGCTTGGCGCCGCTCTTGCCCGCAGGAACCTGAAACGGCGCATAGCCATCGAGATGCAGCGCGTTAAAGTCCATCTTGCGGTTCACGGCATTATTGGCTCCGGCCCCTATGCTGAGCAGGCCGGGATTTTCCGCTTCGCCGGCATGGTATGCGTACTTGATCCCGATGTATGCCTCCTGGTTGAAATACGGCTGCTGCTGCTCGAATTCAACAAACATGCAGTTGTTCGCCACGCCGGGGATCTCCGTCGAAGTCGTGCAGGTTGTGGGAATGGTGGGAACATTGGTTAAGCCGAGCTGCTTTTGCTGCGCCGCTTCAGCGGCGACAAGCAGCGTATAGGCTTGCGATGGGTTGGCCGGAAAAGCATAGGTGCTGTCTAAGTTCGACGACTGCAGCGATCCCAGCCCTCCGAATTCCGCGAAAGCGGCAAACCGATTTTTGCCGTCGGTGGATTGTAGAAAACTAGGGCTGTAGTCCATGCCGACAAAAAACTCGGCCACGCTCGCAACCTGGTTCAACTGCAGACTGCTTTCCGTTCCCGCCAGCCCGGCGACAAATCCGCCCACTGTAGAACTCGCCGTCTGCGAGCTGCTACCGACCCGCACATTGCCAAACATCCGTGTATTCTTTAAGAAACTCTTCGCATTATCCGACAAAGCATGGCCGTAGCTGATGTCGACATACAGCCTTCCCGAGGAGCTCGCGCTGTTCGCGCCGCTCTGCTGGTAGCCGACAATCACAGTGGGATATTTATCGATATCCGAAGCCGCGGCGGCAGCGGGAGCAGTTACGGCTACGCCTGCATCTAGGAACTCGCGCCGGGAGGGCGGACGCGGGCTTGCTGGGCGCACCAGGATCGTATCTCCGGCAGCCGGCTTCTGCGTCAGGCTCTTGAAATCCAGGGTGCCGTCTAATGCTGCCGTTGTGCTTCCCAGCAGCACGGGGCCATTCGCTCCGGCCGCCTTCGGCCAGTCCCATGCCTGATAGACAAAATCGGGCGGCGCATTCTTTGCGGTAATTTCAGTTGCGCCCGCTGTAATCGGGTTAATGTCATTGGGCGGCAGCGGCCTGCGATCTTCTTCACGCTCTTGCGCCGGCTGCGGCTCGGCTTTTGCATCGGGCGAATTCGCTGGAACAACATTTTCCGCCCATGCACTCATCGCCCCGATCGATGCGAACAATGCGATAACACAGAGAACAACTTTTCTCGCCAAAGCAATCAAGTTCATCACTGACCTCCTTACAAGCCAGAAATAAGTCGGATTCTTACAAGCACACGTAGACTCTCAGGAATTGCACTGACGCAATAAATCAGTGGCGGCAAAGCCACGGCGGTAGAATTGGAAATTTTCCTGAATGGGCCCGATTCTCGGAGGAAGGTGGATTAAAGATAATCCTGCTTAGGGTTAGTGCAAAGTGAAAAGTTGAGTTAGATGAGCTCTTAACTGGTTACGAAAGGGAATAAGACTTAAGTAATATCTCGATTTGCCGGGCAACAATTCCACGCACAAGCAAAACGCCTCCACCGAAGCGGAGGCGTCTACGCGCAACAATCCAAATTACAAAAACAGCGGGGCCATGACGAAGGTCACGGTGCACAAGAGCTTGATGAGCACGTGGATGGACGGGCCGGCTGTGTCTTTGAAGGGGTCGCCGACGGTGTCGCCGACGACGGCTGCCTTGTGCGCGTCGGAGCGCTTGCCGCCGTATTCGCCGGTTTCAATGTACTTTTTGGCGTTGTCCCATGCGCCGCCGCCGTTGTTCATGAAGATGGCGAAGAGAATGCCGCCGATGGTGCCGACCATGAGCAGGCCGGCTACGGATTCGGCGGCAAGCGTGGGATCTGCCGGCGAGTTGAAGAAGTGGAAGAGGAAGCCGATGCCTACCGGCACGCCGACGGCGAGCAGGCCGGGGGCGACCATCTGGCGCAGCGCGGCGCGGGTGACCATATCCACGCAGCGGCCGTAGTCGGGTTTCGAGGTTCCGGCCATGATGCCGGGGTCGGCTTTGAACTGGCGGCGCACCTCTTCGATGATCGAGTAGGCGCTTTTGCCCACGGCCTGAATGGCGAGCGAGCTGAAGAGCAGCACCAGCGCGGCGCCGACGAGCGAGGCGACGAAGACCACGGGCTTGGCCAGGTTCACCTGGTCGAATTTGAAGACCATGTTGCCGGTCTGATGGCGCACCAGCTCGGTGACCTCATCGAGATAGGCCGAGAAGAGCAGGAACGCGGCGAGCGCGGCGGAGCCGATGGCGTAGCCCTTGGTGAGCGCCTTGGTGGTGTTGCCGACGGAGTCGAGGCGGTCGGTGCGCTTGCGGATTTCCTCGGGCGAGCCGGACATCTCGACGATGCCGCCGGCGTTGTCGGTGATGGGGCCGAAGGTATCCATCGCAAGAATGTAGGCGCAGGTGGAGAGCATTCCCATGGTGGCAATAGCTGTACCGAAAAGGCCTGCGCTGTGGATGCCGGGCATGGCCTGGAGGCCGCAGTAGTAGCTGCCGAGGATGGATGCCGCGATGGCGATGACGGGCAGCGAGGTGGATTCCATGCCGACGGCGAGGCCGGCGATGATGTTGGTCGCCGAGCCGGTGACGGAGCTTTGCGCGATGAGCCTGACCGGACGATAGCGGTATTCGGTGTAGTACTGCGTGATCCAGACGAAGAGGAACGAGTTGGCCATGCCGATGAGGCCGGCGCAGTAAAACCACATATAATTCGAGCCGGGCACGCCGCCCAGCAGGTACTTCACGGCGAAGAAAAATCCGATTGCGGCGAGCACCGTGGTCAGAAAATAGCCGCGGTTGAGCGCGGCCATCGGATCGTCATCCTCGCTTTTGAGGCGCACGCTGAAGATGCCGATGATGGAAGCGAGCAGGCCGAAGGCCGGCGTGACGAACGGGAAGAAGATGGCGCGCGTGGCGGCATCGGGAGCTACATCCTTGAAGCGTGTGAAGAGCGCGGCGGCGAGAATGATGGCGCCGATGTTTTCGGCGGCGGTGGATTCGAAGAGGTCCGCGCCGCGGCCGGCGCAGTCGCCGACGTTGTCGCCCACGAGATCGGCGATGACGGCGGGGTTGCGCGCGTCGTCCTCGGGAATGCCGGCTTCGACTTTGCCGACGAGGTCCGCGCCGACATCCGCGGCCTTGGTGTAGATGCCGCCGCCAAGCTGCGCGAAGAGCGCGACAAAGCTGGCGCCGAAGCCGAAGCCGACAATCTCATAGGGTGTTTCGGCGGGATGGGTGAGGCCGCCGAAGGCGAGGAACAGGATGCCCACGCCGAGCAGCGAGAGCGCCACAACGCTGAGGCCGGTGACCGCGCCGCCGCGGAGCGCCACGCGAAGCGCGCTGTTCAGGCTTTTCTGCGCGGCGGCGGCGGTGCGCAGGTTGGC